>NZ_JAYGHE010000082.1:29704-31182 GCF_034931145.1 Nostoc sp. UHCC 0252
GCTTAATTTGACACCAATGAACATTGTTGTGCCCTTACGAATAATAATTTGCCGGGCATGATATCAGTTAGAATTCTCGAATCTATGCAGAAAGTCTAATGTTAGATTAAACCTTCTCTTTAGCTGGCGTTGCAATACCGCGCTTAACTAAACTCGCTTCAAGTTCCTTAATGAATCTTAAGTCTTCCTCCAATAGAGGCTGGCTTTCACTAGAAGAAAAGTCCTTACTTACAGAAGGATTTTTCTCAAGGAAAGCAAATGCTTGCCGAAACTGACGCGGATTTGCTTGAATTAGCGAGTCAAAGTGACAGGGAATAATCTGCTGAAAATCCCAGCTTGCAACTTTATCAGCCCAATTGAGGACTTGTCTTGGTGCTTGGGGAAGAATCAGAATTTGCAGAATCGGTGCGACAAATGGTCGCCCCTGACCTCGTAGAGCATCGAATGCTTGCTTCCAGGTTTCTCGCCAGCGAAAAGGAAATAAACCAAAGTACGTTTTTAGCGATCGCTGTGGTGCTTTGAGAGCATCACGAAACATTTGTCCCATTGCAATAACTTCCAGTGCGCTTGGACGAAAGTAAAGCGCGAACAATGAAATGCGTTGCCATCCCTTGCGGCGGTTGTCTTCATTGTCCTCAAGCGTCTCTAAGGCATTATCCCTTGCATGAAATAGTAAGGGATAAGGATCTAATTGTGTGATTTCTGGAGGGTCAACCGGAACAGAAAGTATAGAATCAGTTAGAAGCAGAGTGCGCGATCGCTTGTGAAACACTGCAACTTCTACAAAAGATCCTCGTCCCAAGTTCATGTCCAATATTGCATAGTCAAATTCCACAGCGAAGGGAGCAAGGCTTGAGTCCTCTGGGAGTTCTTGAGTTCGTTTTTGGGGAAAGCCTAGCCAACTAAGCGGCAGGTTGAACGGGAAACTCCACTGGTGCGGGGCAACAAAGACTTGTGCTTGAGGAAAGCGGCGAGAAAAGGGGCCAACGAAGACTTTATGCTCCAGACCAGAACTGGTTGGTAGTAAGATGTACTTAACTTCACCGTGCTTTGCTACCAACTCATTAACTAAGTGGATACACTCTGTTGTTGGCGCAACAGGTGCATAGACCAGAAGTCCTCCGGCTGCGAGTTTGACGATAGTCATGCGAATCGGCACGATGGTGTAGAGAATGCCATGAAGCTGATCGAATGTCCAGATAGTGTCAACAACTATTTCCTGGCGGAGTGTCCGGCGCTTGCCGTAGGGGTAGAGTGGGACAGCAGCCCAGAATGGCCATGACCAATCTTTGGGGTCGCTCAAAGGGTACATCCCTTGCTCTTGTAGTTCTAACCTCGACTTAGATCCTTGTGAGTTCATCGTCGTTTCATTGTCCTGGCGTGGGCCAGTTGTGAGAGTTCTGTAGTTGCTACAAGATTGATATAGCATCTTATAGCGGTTCTCGTTTACATGAGTACACCCGTAAGGGCACGGCACT
>NZ_JAYGHE010000082.1:31359-32543 GCF_034931145.1 Nostoc sp. UHCC 0252
TTTAAGTTGACACTAATGGGCACTGCCGTGCCCCTACCCTCGCAATATAATCTTGTACTGCATCTGAATGGGAACCGCTATATGTAATATTATATTTGTTGATTGTTGATTTACCTGTAACAGCACAGCAAGGTTTTACCGCCGACTTTGCAGCAGTCGTGCATTGTAAATTTTTATGTGTTGCTTGATTATTATTCCTTTTCCCCCTTTGCTGACAAGAGATAGTAATGCTAAATTTCCTTTAGTTGCAATACTTCAGGGTAATTTATGAACAAAGGTGAATTAGTGGATGCTGTAGCAGCAAAGACCAACATTACAAAAAAGCAAGCCGATGAAGTCATTAGCGCTTTTTTGTCAGTTGTCACCGAGGCTGTAGCGAATGGGGACAAGGTGACGCTGGTTGGATTTGGGTCATTCGAACGACGCGAACGTTCTTCCCGCGAAGGGCGTAATCCCAAAACGAATGAGCCAATGACTATTCCAGCTACCAGAGTACCTGCATTTTCTGCGGGGAAGCAGTTTCGGGAAAAAGTAGCACCTTAATGGCTCTGATGCATTGACTTTACTAGCACTAATCCAATCACTGCAAAGCTAGCGTTTGCCCTATAGCTCTTGTCAAGAGAGGAGACGAAGGCAGGCGTTGGCGCAGCGATCGCTGTTATTGAGACAGTAGAAGCTAGGGGAATAAAGCCGTCTATTAACTTGAATAGTACCCTCTTATTTTGGCTAAGGTATTGAGCAAATTACCTTTTTTGTGCCATTGTTTGTAGCCATTCAATCAGTGGTCTTAAGCTTCCTGGCAATGCTGCCTCACTGACAGTTACCGTATGGTGTTTACCATTATCTTCTATTGTTAACTTATACTGAAAGCGATCGCTCTGGGGATTTGGCGAGGTAATTATTTCAGGTAGCCTAAATAAATCTGCAACCTCCACCAGTCGCAGAAGTGTGGCAGCTTCATCTGGCGAGACAGTGGCTGTATCAACGGTTGTTTTTTTAGTAATCCCAGCAAAGCCGCCTGTGCGTTCAAAGGATACCCGCATTTATTCGCTCTCTGTTGTATTATTTAGTTTCAATAAATACTTAAACTGGGAGATAATAGTTCTCGGCTCCCAGTTTAGCAACAACAAACAACAGATTTATCAGTCTTGAGTCTTGAGTGAGCCAGTGGCGGGTATTAATTA
>NZ_JAYGHE010000083.1:0-30542 GCF_034931145.1 Nostoc sp. UHCC 0252
AATAACATCCTGTTTGGAAATACTGGTGCTAATACATTATCGGGAGCAGATGGTAATGATAGCCTCTTTGGTAATTCAGGCAACGACAGCTTATTAGGCGGTGCAGGTGACGATAGCTTATTTGGTGGAATTGGTCGAGATACGCTGACTGGTGGAAGTGGGCAAGATAGCTTATATCTCACTGACACCCGCACTGGAGGCTATGATACGATAACTGATTTTACTGTTGAAGATGATACTATCTTCATTTCTAAGACAGAATTCGCACTAAGCCAATCTCAGGATATGATACTCGATCCGGGCTTGTTCCGAATTGGTACGATCGCCACAGCCGCAAGCGATCGCTTCATCTACAATCAAAGTACGGGTAACTTATTCTTTGATAAAGATGGATTGGGCGGTACAGCACAAGTTCAAATAGCCCAGTTCTCCAATAAGGTAGCGCTTAGTAGTGAAAATATTACTGTGATTGCCTAATTTTGCTAAGACAATTAACTTAGCATAAACCTACGTAGGGACGCAAAATTTTGTGTCCCTACATGCTTCTGGGCTACTGTAACTTTTTAACTTTCAACTTTCCTCTTGCGGATAACCGTTTTTTTCACGTTTGAGGCTTTCTTCTAAAGCTTGAATTTGCTCACGTCTTGCTTCCAATTCTAAGGAACGCCGCGCCAAGTCTTGGTTTTGCAACGTCAGGGTTTGTCGCCAATGTTCTGCTCGTTCGGCTTCGTGCTGCAAAAATTCTGGGGTAATGCCAATGGTGAGGTAGCTTTGTACTAGATGTAGTACCCAGTTGGTAGCGTCTTCTATTTTTTCAATTTCGCCTGTAGGGGAAAGTTCTACTAAAACCAGCAAGTTCTCACTCATGATCTTTCCTTTTCCTAGCAGAATGAAAGCCTCTTCTGGAATTATCGCCCACAAGTTATCAGCTTCTTGACGCGCCAATAAGCGTAACTGGTGCTGGTCTAAAAAATCGTTTTTACGCACCTGGGCTAGATATAGCATGAGGGTCGCTTCGCTCCAATTAAAAATTAAAAATTAAAAATTAAAAAAATTTAATAAAATCATAAGTCCTAGAATTGATATTTTGGATCTTGTTAATTGGTAATGGGTAATTGGGAATTATTGACATTGCCATTACCCATTACAGTTATCCTAAGCCACGCAGATTATGCCTACGACAATCCCTTGAGGCGATCGCGCAAAATTTCAGCTTGCTTCTGTGCTTCTGCTAAGGCATCCCGCGCTCCCTGTACCACGTCAGCCCTAGCTCTATCTACGAAACTAGGATTGTTTAATCTGGTACTCAGGGATTGAACTTCGGCTTCAGCTTTACTCAAGCTTTTTTCTAGCTTGGCACGCACAGCTTCAATATCTACCACACCGCTTAGAGGAATTAGCACTTGTATTGTACCAATCACACCTGCGATCGCATTTTCTGGTTCTTGTGGTTGTTCTAATTCTCTCTGCGGGAAAAATCGGCTCCATAACCTAAGTCTTGCTTGAGCAGTGAGTAAATTTTGGCTAGCAAACCACGCTGTGTAACCAAAACCAACTAGTTCAAAGAAAGTTCCGACGATGGGAATGTCATCAATGGCATTTCCCGCAGCTAAACCCAATCTACCAAAGATAATAGCCACGATAATTAAGCCAATTGTCTTCAAACCCCTCTGAGGTTTTTTCGCAGCAACAGTTTGGTTTTCTTGCTTGTCGGTAATAGTTAAAGTCTCAACCTTCGCCAAATCTTTAATATAAGACTGTCCAGCAGTGAGAATTTCCCGCTCCTTTTCACTTTCAGTTTGCAAATTCGCTGTCACTTTTACCCCTGGCTTAATATCCGCTTCTGCGCGCAAATTCCGAATTGTGCGGATAGTAGCAATCAGTAATTCAAACTGCTCTTCTAAGGCTGAATTAATTAAATTTGCATCTACCTGGGGATATGTTTGTAACGGTAAAGTTTGCGGGGAATCTGCTGGTTGTTGGGTGAGAGTTTGCCAAATTTCTTCGGTAATATGAGGCATCAACGGATGAAGCAGTTTTAAAATTCCTTCCAGTATGTAGCCAAGGGTTTGCTGTGCTACCCGCCGCGATGCGGGGTCGGCATCTGCTTGCAATCTAGATTTCACCAGTTCAATATATTGATCGCAGAAATCACCCCAAATAAACTCGTAGAGTCCCTTAGCTGCTTCCCCTAAACCGTAATTATCGATGTAATTCGTGGTTTGTTTGATAACTTGATGATACCGCGAGATAATCCAGCGATCGCTCAATTCTGTCGCTACTGGGTTCCCCAATTGTTGCGGCGTTTGTCCATCCAAATTCATCATCACAAAGCGGGCAGCATTCCACAACTTATTTGCAAAGTTGCGGGATGCCTCCACCGATGCTGATTCATCCTTTTTGCGATCGTATTCCAGGCGGATATCTTGACCAGCGCCAGCCACTTCTCTAATTAAGGTATACCGCAGCGCATCAGTACCATATTTGTCAATTAATAACAACGGGTCAATGCCATTACCTTTGGTCTTTGACATCTTCTGACCTTTTTCATCCAGCACTAAGCCGTGGATGTAAACTGTTTGGAAAGGTATTTGCTGCGTAAAATGCCCAGCCATCATAGTCATTCTGGCTACCCAGAAAAAGATGATGTCAAACCCTGTCACCAAAGTAGTAGTTGGGTAGTAAGTCGCTAAATCTTGAGTTTGTTCTGGCCAGCCCAAAGTTGAAAACGGCCAGAGTCCAGAAGAAAACCAAGTATCCAGCACATCTGGATCTTGTTCGAGCTTGACATTTTCGCCAAATTGTGATTTAGCCTTCTCCCAAGCTTCAGTTTCCGATTTTGCCACTACAAAGGGCGTATTATCAGTAATTTGCCCATCCGTTTCACTGATAGCGTACCAAGCCGGAATTTGGTGTCCCCACCATAATTGGCGAGAGATACACCAATCTTTTAGTTTTACTAGCCAATCACGATAAACCTTAGTCCAGCGTTGGGGAACAAACTCTGGAGAAGTTTGTTGGTCGAGGAATTCGAGAGTGTTATCAGCTAAGGGGCGAATTTTGACGAACCACTGAGTTGAGAGGAGGGGTTCAATAGGTACTTTACCGCGATCGCTGTAGGGAACGGTATGCTTATAATCTTCTATCTTCACCAAAAAGCCATCTGCTTCTAGGCGAGAAACCACATTTTTTCTAGCAACAAAGCGGTCTTGTCCTTGAAACTCCCCAGCGTTGGCGTTGAGAGTGCCGTCTTTATTCATAATGTTAATCAACGGCAGATTGTGACGCTTACCCATGTCAAAATCGTTCGGGTCATGGGCGGGAGTTACCTTCACGCAACCCGTGCCGAAAGCCGGGTCAACAAATTCATCGCCAATGATGGGAATTTCTCGTTGTAGAATTGGCAGAGTTACAGTTTTACCAATGAGATGTTTGTAGCGATCGTCATTGGGATTAACCGCTACCGCCGTATCACCCAGCATCGTTTCTGGTCGAGTTGTCGCCACTTCCACAAAACCAGAACCATCGGTGAGAGGATAGCGGAAGTGCCAGAGATTTCCATTCACCTCTTGATTTTCCACTTCCACATCAGACACCGCCGACTGAGAAGCGGGACACCAGTTAACTAAATATTCACCACGATAAATTAAGCCTTCCTCGTAAAGGCGAGTAAACGCCTCGACAACAGCTTTAGATAAACCCTCATCCAGGGTAAACCTTTCCCGTGACCAGTCCACCGAGACACCCAAGCGTCGTAGCTGATTCAGAATCGTTCCCTCAGACTCCGCCTTCCATTGCCAAGCGCGTTCTAGGAATTTCTCGCGCCCCAATTCGTAGCGAGTCTTACCCTCTTTTTTGAGTTGCTTTTCCAGCATACTATGCACAGCAATGCTGGCGTGGTCAGTTCCGGGTAGCCATAGGGTATTGCGTCCCTGCATCCGGTGGTAGCGCACGAGGGTATCAATTAAGGCACTTTCAAAGGCATGACCCATGTGTAAGCTGCCGGTGACATTCGGGGGGGGAATGACGATGCAGTAGGGTTCGCCGCCTTGGTTGGGGTCAGCTTTGTAAACTTGGTTGTCTTCCCAGAATTTTTGCCATTTGGCTTCGGTGGAAAAGGGGTCGTAGAGACTGGGGAGATTGGGAATGGTTGCGGTCATGCGGGAAAACTAAGGAAGGACTTTAATAAATTTTGCCATAGGGTTGGAGAGGGATTGATGGAAACGAACCGCGAAGGCGCGAAGTACGCGAAGGAAGAGGAAAGAAGGATGAGGCAGCTTGGTGATGAGCCAGAGCAGCTAGCGTATGCTGTGATTGGAGCAGCGATTGAGGTGCATAGGGTTTTGGGGCCAGGGTTTTTGGAGGAGGTGTATCACAAGGCCCTGAAACTGGAATTTATAATGCGTGGGATACCTCATAAGTCTAAACATCCAGTAGCAGTGGAATATAAAGGACATCCTGTTGGCGAAGGACAATTAGATTTTCTTGTTGGCGATGTTGTAGTTGTTGAATTAAAAGCCGTTCAAAACTTAGCTCCCATTCACGAAGCTCAAGTCCTCTCGTACCTCAAAATGACCAAACATCGCCTTGGCCTTCTGATCAACTTTAACGTCCCCATCCTTAAACAAGGCATCAAACGCATTATCCTTTCTTCTTCTTAACTCTTCCTTCGCGCACTTCGCGCCTTCGCGGTTCGTTCCCCAAATCCATGAAACACCAAACAACCTCCCCTTGGAAATTCATCCCCACCCTCTATTTCACCTCCGGCATCCCTTACATTATCATCAACACAGTTTCCGTAATCTTTTACAAAAAACTCGGAATAGATAATACTCAAATTACCCTGTGGACAAGCTTCCTCTATCTACCTTGGGTCATCAAAATGTTTTGGGCCCCAATTGTCGATACTTACTCTACCAAACGCCAATGGATAATTTACACCCAATTTGCCATGTTCTGCTGCTTGGGTTTGATAGCTTTTTCCTTACAACTCCCAAATTTCTTTTTCATCTCCCTCGCAACATTAACAATAGGAGCTTTTATTTCTGCAACTTATGACATTGCCACAGATGGCTTTTACCTCCTCGCTTTATCTCCAGAACAACAAGCCTTCTTTGTCGGGATTCGTTCACTTTCTTATAGACTTGCTGTTATCTTCGGTTCAGGGATATTAGTAGTCTTAGCAGGTCAGCTTGAAGTATCACTCAATAATATTCCTTTAAGCTGGACTATAGCTATTGGCTTCTCAGCTTTAATTTTAGCAATCTTATTTATTTCTCATCACCTATTTTTACCCTTACCTGAATCAGATAATAAACAACAGCTACGGGCTACAGAAAAAATACCATTTTTGTCAATCATTAGCTCATATTTTGCTCAAGATAAAATTATAAGTATTTTAGCATTTATCTTGCTTTACAGACTTGGTGAAGCAATGCTTGTGAAAATAGCCTCTTTATTTTTATTGGACAAACCAGAAGTAGGCGGTTTAGGGCTATCAACGTCAGATGTCGGGTTAGTCTACGGTACATTTGGGGTAATATCCCTAATCTGTGGAGGAATTTTAGGAGGCTTGCTAATTTCTAGATATGGATTAAAAAAATGTTTATTCCCTATGGCTTTAGCATTGAATTTACCTGATGTATTTTATGTGTATATGGCTTATACTAAGCCTTCACTAACATTAGTCTATCCCTTAGTTTCCTTGGAGCAATTTGGCTATGGTTTTGGATTTACAGCTTTTAGTGTTTATTTAATGTATATTTGCCAAGGTGAATATAAAACTTCTCATTTTGCTATATCTACTGGCATTATGGCTTTAGGAATGATGTTACCAGGCTTAGTTAGCGGTTATTTACAGAAAGAACTTGGCTATCCACTATTTTTTGTCTTGATCTGTTTCCTCACAATTCCTGGGATGATTGCTTTGTTTTTTATTCCTTTAAAAGAAGAACCGAAGCGTCAAAATAATTAACATTATTACAGTTCATGAGTTATGTTTTAGGAATAGATGGCGGCGGTAGCAAGACTGTTTGTGTCTTGATGAATGATTTGCGTCAAGTGTTAAGTCGCGGTGAAGCAGGCCCATCTAACTATCAGAGTATAGGTATCGAAGCTACTTTACAATCTATTCAAACAGCAATTCACAATGCGATTGAGGCAACAATAATTACAAATACTCTAAAGATTGACGCGATATGCTTGGGTTTAGCAGGTGTAGGTCGTGCAACAGATATCGAAGTAGTGAAAGGTTTAGTTAAAGGGTTACAGAATAACAAATTGCCTATTAATTGGGCATTACAACCAGCCAATATTGTAATTTGTAACGATGCTTTAATTGCTTTAGTTGGTGGAATTGGTCAGCCTGTAGGAATTGTGGTTGCAGCAGGTACTGGTTCGATAGTTTTCGGTCGAAATCATGAAGGACATACTAAGCGAGTCGGCGGCTGGGGGTATATTTTAGGTGATGAAGGTAGCGCTTATAAAATTGCGATCGCAGGCATGAATGCAGCATTAAAATCTTATGATGGACGGGAAAATTCAACGAGTTTGATAGATGGTTTCAAACAGCATCTTGATTTGGAAAGTATAGAAGATTTAATAGAAGTAATATATCGCCGAGAATGGGGAGTTAAACAGATTGCGGCTTTAGCACCAGTTGTAGATTTTGCAGCAGCATCAGGTGATATAGTAGCGAATATCATAATTGATGATGCTGTAAAAGAGTTAGTCAAAGCTACATCTACAGTAATTCATGCAATTTTTACTGCCGACTCAGCTTTAGAAGTAGTTACAACAGGAAGTGTGTGGCGCGGTAGATGCAAGATCCATGAAAGATTTGCAGCGTCTCTTGTTAAGAAGTTTCCTAATGTAAATGTGATCTTTCCGAGGTATGAACCTGCTTATGGTGCTGCGTTATTAGCTTTGCAGACAACTCAAATTTGACGCGAAGAAAGCAATAATATAAGTTTTCAATCTGCAAATATGCGCCCCAAGAAAGTTACTATTTCAGACCAAGCTGCGGTGGTAGCACTAGAATCATAACGATAACCGTCGTCGCGCATGAATGTATGTTCTGCTTCATACAAGAAAACTTGGTGAGGGATGTTAGCATTCTCGATTGCTTTGATTATGATTTGGCGATCGCTATCTGGTATATGAGGGTCAAGAGTACCGAATACCATTAGCATCTCACCTTTGATTTCACTTACCCTCTGGATTGTATCGGCTACCTCTTTACCCAGTTTGCCACTGGGAATCCCAGTAGGATAACAGCAGACACAAGCCTGAATTTCGTTTTGAAATGCTGCACGGAATGCTAAATGTCCACCAATACAAAAGCCGAGAGTGCCTATTTGATTTGGAGAAACCGCACTCTCTGTTTTCAGAAATTCAATCACAGCAAGGCAATCGGCATCATAATCAGCTACCGAGGTTCGACGAGCATCGTCATTACCCCGCATCCTTCCCAGATCGTCTGGCTCTATTACTGAACCAACTGGCTCTATTCGGTGAAAAATTTCTGGGGCTGCTACTACATAGCCGTATCCTGCTAAGTAGTTAGCTAGACGAATCATTGCATCACCTAACTGATAAATATCACTGTAGAAGACAATACCAGGGTATTTTCCTGCTGCTTTGGGAGCCGCTACATAAACACGCATTAAGCTGCCATCTACTCTTAATTCAACATTGCGCTTAGTGATTTGCACTTTTTATCTCCGTGTTACGCTTGCTGTCATTAGCTTCTACACTATAGCGCCGCAGCATCCGGTTACTTTCAACCCACAATTTGGCGTTCTTTTATCATTAATTACTGCGATCGTTTAATACAGTCGTTACCTTAGCGACGGTAAGCTAGTTAGAACTCAATTTTGGTTAAGCATTTCTTCTTTCTCTTGCTTTGCGTCCTTAGCATCCTTGGCGGTTCGTTAAAAAATTAACATTTAGAAGTCTGGGGTTAGACAGATAAAGCCTGCGGTAGCAAGCTATATTTTAGTTCCTAAATGTGATAGGTGTTAAGGCGCTCCCATTTTAATAACGGTAAGTGAATGTTCTACTTAAAGAGGTATAAAATAAGTGACAAAAGACGGTCAGATAAAAATTGAAGAGATTGATGACAGATCACAATATTTACCAACCGTTACAGAACTATGAGGCCTTAATAGGATAACCTTGGCTTCTCCAAAGAACGGCAGTATTGGAAGTTCAAGTGCTAGAGCTAAAAGCTTTAATCAAAAATACATTAAGTACAAATACAAAAGCGATTTAACTGATTTGTCAAAAAGAAGAGGGGAGTGATTATAATCAAGTTAATTACTATAAATTTATGCCCAGATTTGATCCAGCAAAAATTAAAAAAGTATCTGTAAGCCTTCCCTTTGGCATTGGTTCTGCGGAGTGGGAAACTGACTCCACAGAACGCAAGGCTGCATGGTCACTCTATATTGAACTTGTTACACGTATTGCGGTTCAGCCTTTGGAAGTTGACCAGGGTTTAGTCCGGGAAGCTTTGAATTCTCTCTATAGTTTATTTGGCACTACCCGCGAAATTCTCAAAACAGCCGGGCCAGATGTGGGTGCTTCTCATGATTCTGTGGGGGGAATTGCCATTGCTGTATTAAATAATGGATTAAGACCTTTTTTGTCGAAATGGCATCCGTTATTGCAGGCGTGGGAAGGAAGGAGACCTGTGGGGATGAGTCCTAAAGAACATGAGCAGGGTTGGTCTGAAGAAATGACAGCACGATATGAATTGGAAGCTTTGCGTGTGGGTTTAGAAGAGTATGCTCAGGCTTTGGCGACTATTGCTGGTGTGAACGAATAAAAAAGGAAGCTTTGAAGAATGAATCAACGAAAATTCGATGTTTTCCTTGCTCACAATAGTGAGGATAAACCACAAGTAAGAATGATCGCTAATAAACTAAAGCAGCTTGAACTAATAACGTGGTTAGATGAGGAGCAAATTCCTCCTGGGTCTTCTTTCCAATATGAAATTCAAGAGGCAATTCCACAAGTTAAGTCTGCTATCATATTTATTGGTAAAAAAGGATTAGGTCGGTGGCAAGTTCTGGAATTAGAATCGCTAGTACAACAATGTGTAGAAACAAAGATACCTATAATTCCTGTTTTGCTTCCTGGTGTTAGCACAATTCCCGATAATCTGCAATTTTTGCGACGTTATAGATTTCTTAGTTTTCCTTGTGACGTTGTTGATGATGAAGTATTGAAATTGTTAGTGTGGGGTATTACTTTGAAACAAATTCATGTTGAGCAAAAGTCTAAATACAATATTGTAATAGCTGGAAAATCTGGAGTTGGTAAAACATCATTGTTGAATTATTTATTTGGTAATAAAGTGGGGAAAACTGGTACTGGAAAACCAGTAACCTCTACAGGGTTTCACCCAACTAACTTTATGATTGAAGATTTGCCAGTAACAATTTTTGACTCTTGGGGAATTGAAATTGATAAAGCTGATCTATGGAAAAGTGTTTTAGATGAAGAACTTGCAAAAAGAGGTGTAGATAAGAGTCCTGAACAATGGTTTCATACTGTTTTCTATTGCGTACAAGTTGGTGGATCTAGAATTGAAGATTTTGAGATCAACTTAATCAAAGAATTTTTAAAATCAAAATATAAAGTTATTATTCTTTTGACTAAAGCAGATCAAGGAGGAAAGAAAGACCTTTCGGACTTGAAAGCAGTATTAAATCAAGAAATTGAGGAAAATATACGTATAATCTCTCTCAGTAGTGTTGATGACGAACGTCTTGATGGAACAAAGATAATATCTTTTGGAAAGCAAGAAATTTTCAATAGTATTTATAACGATTTTTGGCAATCAATTAGTATAAGATTGCCTGATCGTTGTGAAAGCGTAGTGTTAGAATATATAGATAAAGCTTTAGAAGTTATCACAAGTAACGCAATTTCAGAAAGAAAAATAGGTCGTTCAACAAATATAATATATGCAAACATTGAAAATAATTATAGTGAACTGATTAAAGAACTTTCTGGTAAGAATGGAATTGTAATGCGGATGGTAACTAATGAGATAAAAAGAACTCTGAAATTATACGGTTTATTTTCAAAGGCAATTGCTACCGAAGCGAAGGAAATAGATATAGGTTTCGATCTTTCGATTGAAAATAAGATTATAAAATTCAATGAATATAACTGGTTTGACTTAGTTATAAGAGTATTTGATTGGTCGAATATTGATATAGGTTTTGAATATTGGTTGTCTGAAATTAAAAATGTATTTGCGTTGATTAGAAAGGATGATGATGCTTGGATAGAAGAAGTTAAAAGTAAAATTCAAAGTTCAAGATATGACTTTCGAGAGCAAATAAAAACTATAAAGCCAAATGTTCAAAAGGTAATTGAAGAACTTAAGAACAATTAAATAACTTTGATTTGCGGAAAGTTTTTGTTGCAGAATGGCTTAAGAAAAACACGCCGCAAGGCTATTTTTTCAAACAGCAACATCCAATAGAAATTAGTCCAAATCGGCACTTCAATATAGATATATAGCGGTTCCCGACCTAGTGAGGTACGTTTTCAAAGCTACTAACCTTATTAAACAAGGTTTGGATGTACCTCACTTGCTTAGGAAACGCTATATTACTGTGTGATGCTGATACTGGCAAAACAGTAGCAGTTTTGGATACAAAGTATAAAGCCCCTGAACAGGCAGGATATACAGATATTCATCAAATGATCAGCTACGCCAACACAACAAAATGCAAGCAAGCGTTTTTGATATACCCCAAAGACTTGACACAGCCACTAAATATTAAAAGTAACGAGATTCGAGTCCGCAGCCTCACCTTTTCTCTAGATGATAATCTCGATCGCGCAGGTCAAACCTTTTTCTCCTAATCCCTCAGAACTCACACTAGTAATTAGTAAAGGGGACAGATGACATTCGCTTGTGGCGAAGCACCCATCCCCGAATAGCTGCCCAGATCATGAACCTGGAATCTATAGTCCGGTATCTAATAATCACAGTATCGGCCGAGATATGTAGATTGTCACTGGGATAGATACTGATTTACGAAATACCTACGAAAAGATTGTTACACAATTACTCTTGTTCACCCTTAATTCCGCCTCCCATCGCCAACAGCGCCGTTCCATAAGCTGCTTCTGTGTACACTGACGCGACTACAGGAACCTGCAAATGACGCGCCCTAATTGCAGTCCAAGTATCATTCGCCGCGCCACCACCAGCAGTATAAACACGGCTCAACTTGTCTGCTCCCATTTGCTGTAATAATTCATACCCTCGTGCTTCTATGCGGGCAATACTTTCTAATAACCCATGCAAAAATTCCACTGGGTTATCTGGGCGTGGTGACAAACGTGGAGGTAAATTGGGATCGTTAATCGGAAAGCGATCGCCTGCCTTCAATAACGGATAATAATCTAACTCGCTGGCTTTTGATGCATCAATCTCCCGACTAAGGCTTTCTAACTCAGCCTTGGTGAAAAATTGCTTAAGTACTGCACCTCCAGTATTAGAAGCACCACCAGTCAGCCACAAATCACCCAACCGATGGCTGTAAATTCCATATCTGGCATCTTCTACACGGGTACGACTTAACAACTTTAGTACCAATGTTGAACCAAGGGAAGTCACGGCTTCACTAGGTAATTTTGCTCCACTGGCAAGAAAAGCCGCAATACTATCAGTTGTACCTGCACACACCAGACAATCACGGCGGAAACCGAACTTATCCGCAATCTCAGGACGCAATTGGGCAATGGGAGTACCAGGAGGTAAAACTTTGGGTAGCTGAATCGGTATTTGCAATTTTTCTAGCCATTCTGGGTATTTCAACTCTTCCACGTCATAACCCAGCTTTAAAGCATTATGGTAATCGCTAATTCCCAACTGTCCATGTAGGAGAAACGCCAGCCAATCTGCTTGATGCAGGAAATATCTAGCTTCACTAAAAGAGGGTTGTTGCATCATCCACAAAAGTTTGGCGAGGCTGGAGGTGGCACTCAACACGGTATGATTGGGGGGCGCGATACTCCTCAAATGCTCTAGCACTAATGATCCCCGCGCATCGTTGTACAGCAATGCTGCATCTGTTGGATTGCCAGCAGCATCGACCAGTAAGACGGTGGAAGAAGTACCATTAATTGCGATCGCTTTAATTTCTCCCCGCAATTGCTCAGGTATTTGTTCCACCAGCACAAATAAAGCCTCCTGCCAAATTTTGGGCGTAACGGTGGCTGGTGAGTCCTTGAATGGATATCGTACCTCAGCCTGAATACAATAGGCTTCCTCGTCAATCACCATGCCTCGTGCGCCAGATGTGCCGAAGTCGATACCCAAATACAAATTCATAATTTTTATAAATTTTTTTAATGGAGAATAGACAAGGACTACTGATTAATAACTGCTTTTGTTGCATCTTGTAACAAGATATTCCACAATTCTGGCAAAACAAGGAAAAGTAGTAAACGAACTGTTCAAAATCTATTCAGTTTAGGAGGTTTTCAGCCATGCCTATCTTAGATACTCTGTACATCGCTCAGATATCTTCCATCTCGGATACTCAAGTCTACATCGCTCTAGTTGTAGCGCTGATCCCAGGAGTTCTAGCTTGGCGATTAGCCACAGAACTTTACAAATAAGCCTACGATGTGACACAGTTAAAAAGCTAATAATCCTGGCAGTACGGGGTGCAATTTCTTTTCTTCTTGTGGCTTTATGCCATAAGTAGCTAAAAAACTGGCACTTACGTAAGCCAGGTTATTTTTTAACTGGTATAACACTTGTAGCTATTTCAAAAAAATGAAGTAATATGACAGCTAAATACAAGCATTCAGAAGTGCTGAGTGCTGAGTGCTGTTAGCGGTAGCGAGGCGTTTAGCCCGTGCCGAGGAAGAAGTAATGAGTAAGAAGTAGTACTTATGAATCTTCCGACTTTAAACCGGGGCACTCGCTATTCAGAAGTGATTTGAGGTTGAGTGCGATTATTGCTTTTTTTACTCAGCACTCGGAACTCAGCACTTTTGATAGTGCTTCTCTTCACTAAGCGAGGTTATCTTTTAGCATCATGAGCGCGATTCAACCCTCCAGACCACCGTTACAACCTATACAAAAACGCCGGGTTATTCCTCGACCAAAGCGGCATCTTCGTCAACGTTCTTACCAAGTGATGGCACTGGAAAGCACAGCCAAAATAGCGGTTAATCTTGTCGTTACAGCCGTTGCAGCATCTGCTTTATCACAACTTTTGCCTTATCATTGGCTACAGCAAGATAAGTTGCGAGAAATTAATACTGAAGTCAAGTTGATGGAAGAACACGTCAATGGTTTGCAGGTAGAATTTAGCCGTAACTTCGATCCTCAGCAAACTAAGAGCATTATGCAACAAGAAGGATTCCGATTTCCTCCTAACCAGCGTCGGGTCGTGCTGATGGATAAGAACCGTCTACAAGATGAACAAACATCATCGCCTTAAGATTAATTTCAAAGAAATGGCGAATTTGAGATTATTTAGGTTTCTTGTAATTTCAGGTACGTAAAAACCGGGTGTTAATTTATATTGTTGCTAATAAATAATGGTTGATAGCTAATTTTTGAATAGCTAGCTATGTAGTTATCATCTATTAGTAAAATCTAATTCAAAATTTAATCAATTATTTTGAATTTTGAATCCCCCAGGAGGACTAATCTACCAAATAGGATGTTTAGGAGATAACAAATCGTTTAGCCAGTTTTCGATTTGTAAACGCAAACGAGAACCAGTAACGTCCCTAGTTATTTCGAGATCAGGCAGTTGAGTGAGGGCACGACGGTAATCAGCGATCGCACAATTCCAGTCACCCCAAAGATGGTAAGTCCGACCGCGTTCAGCCCAGATATGACCTTCTAGTTGACCGAAAAGGTGTGCTACCTCAAAATTCTCAATTGCCTCCTCGTATCGCCCCAAGTCACGGCAGGTAATGCCCCGGTTAATCCACGCCCGGACATGGCGGGGATTTAAATCAATGGCTTGATCGTAGTCGGTAAGTGCTGTTGCTAATTCTCCACAAGCCGCGTAGTAATTTGCCCGGTTATTATAAGCACTAGCCAAATAGGGATCAAGTCTAAGGGCGGTATTATAGTCGTAAAGAGCTTTTTGCCTTTCACCACTTTGGAAATAAATTAGCCCCCGGTTGTTGTAATCAACCGCATTGTGGGGATGGCGGTAAATTAGCTGGGTTAAAAGTGCGATCGCCTCAGTATAGTCTCCTTGTTGAGCCGACTTCAAAGCAAAAGAGCGTAAATGATTATTTCCTAAAGTAGATGCGCTGCGATCGTTTTTCCTGTTTTCTTTAACTTTCTTTGTATTATTTAAAACATATTGATATTGGTTGCGCGGCTGGTCATCGTCAGCTAAAAATGAGTGAATATTCATCTTTCCCTGCCTGAAATCCATGCTTTGTAAAAGTAAACTCTAGTTTTTTCTCAGTAGTGGTTTTATCACTGTGTCTATTGTTAAGGTACTTAGGGTTACATGAAAGCCATCTAAAGAGGGAACTTAACCTAGCCGCACAAGAGAAATCTACGCCTTAAATAATTGCTCCTCAAACCTAATTATGGATACATGATCCCGAAGGTGAATTCCAGAAATAGCAACAGGATTTACGCAAAAAATAGCCCAAACCCTGATTTTGCAGTGAGGGCAATTCATAAATTGCTCCTGCTGCGCGTAGTTCTGCATAAGTCCTAAGCAAGACCAATCTCAAAGACTAGTCAATTAGTGAGAGCGACAAATTGGTAGAATGCCAACAAGCCATTCTTTTTAGAGATGAGAAATCCGGGGAGAGCAGGAAGTAGGGAAGCAGAGGGGTAATTTTTCATTCTTCCCCATTCCCCATTCCCCATTCCCCAGCATCTAGATTTAATTTTTAAGTTTTGAGAAATTTTCCAATGACAACTGCAATTTCCTATCCCAATGCTCCTGATTTAGCAACCGATGACTACATTGTTATCGGCTTGGCAACCTGTTTCGTTAAAGAAGATGGAGAAGTTTATCAAATCGAAGTTATAGAACCGATTCCTTCTGCGGCTCTGGAAGCGCTTTTAAAGGGCATTCCTACCTCCTATAAGCTGGCTCATGCAACAACTTTGGGATCTTTGTTAGATGGCGATTCACAACTGCTGCCTGATGGCTTCCCAGAGTCGGCTCAGTTTGGAGAAGAATTTGTACCACGGGCATTTGCAGCAGCTCGTACATACAAGCGTCGTGAATCTGCAAAATCCCTGATTCCATTAGGTACAAACTACACTGAATTCAAGTATTCCATTGAGCGCAAACGAGTGCTAAATGCCGCTAGAGTTGTAACGAAAGAAGATAACGTTAAACAGCATTCTCACACTCACAAAGTTCTTTAAGGAATTATGCTCAAACTTTACGGTGGCGCTCGCAGTCGAGCCTCAATTGTTCAATGGTATTTAGAGGAAATACAAGTTCCTTACGAATTCGTCAAACTCGATATGCAGGCGGGTGAACACCTTAAGCCTGAATATTTGGCAATTAACCCAGTTGGTAAAGTTCCAGCAATTGTTGATGGGGATTTTCAGCTTTGGGAATCTGGGGCAATTTTGCTGTATCTTGCTGAGAAGTACAGTAAAAGTCCACTTTCATTAGAGGAACGTGCTGTATTTTCCCAGTGGGTGTTGTTTGGCAATTCTACCCTAGCTACAGGGATTTTTGTAGAAGCAAATCGGGAGCGAGAAATGCCTCGCTTGTTGAATGCGTTAAATGAAATTTTCAGTAGGCAGCCTTTTTTGCTGGGTAATGAGTTCACTGTTGCTGATGTGGGAGTGGGTTCTATTCTGAGTTATATTCCCATCATGCTGAAGCTAGACCTTAGCCCTTACCCAGAGGTGTTGAACTATATCAAGCAGTTATCTGAGCGTCCGGCATTTCAAAAAAGTATTGGCGGAGGGGCTTGATTGTAGTAAGTGCATGGGTGTCAAGTTAAGCCTCGGCGGTTAGAAACCGCAGCTACACAAACAAAGCCCACCTCCGTGGGCTAAGATAATACAAAAAAATTAAGGTTTTTAACCCGTGCAGGCGGGTTTTACCTGTGTAGACGCGGTTTCTAACCGCCCTTTTAGCTACCGTGTATTAGATCCAAACAAAAAATCTTCACAAAACTCAGTTTGGGTAGGTAGTACCCACCATGCAAATCTTTTAACGATAGTTTGTAAATTGCAAAGCAACTGGGTAGTCTTCTTGTTTCAGGCGCTGCATGACTACTTGTAAGTCATCTTTAGATTTGGCAGAAACCCGCACGGCATCACCTTGGATTGAGGCTTGTACTTTTTTGAATTCGTCTCGAATCAATTTGGAAATTTGTTTGGCGATTTCTTGACTTATGCCTTTTTTGAGTTTGATTTCTTGACGCACGCGATTACCGCTAGCTGATTCAACTTTGCCAAAATCAAAGATTTTTTGGGAGAGGTTACGCTTGGCGGCTTTTTCTCGCAGGATGGTGTGTACAGAATCTAAGGTAAACTCGCTGTCAGTACTAACGTTAATGCTTTCTTCGACCAACTCGACAGTAGTTTCAGTGTCTTTGAGGTCGTAACGACCTTTGATATCTCGTATCACTTGATCGACGGCGTTAACTAACTCTTGTCGGTCAAAGTCGCTCACAATGTCAAAGGAAAATGTAGAAGCCATAAAACATTTTAGATTTTAGATTTTGGATTTTAGATTGGGTATTGCAAAGAGACAGACGGGCGGGGTGCTGCTCTTACTTGGGGGAAAACTCCTCTCCTTGCTTGTTCCAATTCCCCAGTCCCCATTCCCCATTCCCCACTTAATTAGTAGCTTGGATGATGCTCAAGAAGATCAGAGTGATAGAGCCAACCATGCCAATAGCAAACATGAGCGATCGCAAAGGGGGTATATTCAAAATATAAAAAATCGAGTATAGGAAACGAGCCACTAAAAAGGCGATCGCAGCTATTTGCCCTGTAAAAGAATTTACACCAGTTACATAAGCCATTAATGCGGCTGCGGCAAATATCATAAACGCTTCAAAGGTGTTCTGATGTGCCCAAGTAGCTCGTTGGGCATAAGGTGGCAATTTATCAACCATCGCGCGAGGAGTAGCAAGCATTTCCTTGCCAATACGCACACGGGCATAAGCTACTACCAAAAATGGCAGGTAAATTAGAACGACGGCAGCAGCGATCGAGTACAAAAAAATTATCATTACTTATTGTTGTTGGTTATTAGTCATCAGTCATCAGTCATTGGTCATGAGTCAAATACAAATGACAAAAGACAAATGACAAATGACTAATCAAAGTAGAAAAGCGTTACCACTTTTCTTTGTTCTTCTGCATCTTGGCAAGTTTGCAACAGGGTGCGGCTGTCGTGAAACGCAAAACAGATCAGTTGCTGGCAACGGGAGACAATTTCCTTGTTGCACAGGTAACTAGCTTCGGCAAGAGACAGACTATCATTACTGGGATTTTCCACTAAATGCATTACCTGTTCTAGTTGCTGGCGCGATTCTAAAGGCTGGCGTTCCAGGCTTTGGGGTAAAATCACCGTCAACAAATTTGCATCAGCCCGCATTGCTCCCTTGATGGCCGCTGAATTTGTCCCTGTAGCACCAGAAGTAATGATGCGATTACCCGATAAAACTAGGGCATAAGTCATCATTTCAATAAGATTCTGGTGCGTAATCGGAACATGACGAGAACCCAACAAGGCGATTCTTTTAGAACCCGTTTGCTGGATGGTAGCCAGTTCTTGCGCTAATGTGTCTAGGTTAATAAGGTCTGTTGATTGGCTCAAAGATAGACATAATCCGATTAAACGACCCAGATATTTTACCAAACAGCGTGTAGGTGCGAGGAAAACTTGAGTTAGACATTGCTACAATTTTTCGACTGTTTGGTTCAATAACTCCATTGCTTGATTACACCAGGCTAGCCAATTTGTTTCATAAGTAATGCCATTCAAGAGAGTCAAATACTGAAATTTGGCTGCTTCTGGTAACTTTTGCAAGTCCTGAAAGTAACGCTGCTCTAAATCTCTGTACGTAGACAACTTTTCTAGATGGGCTTTTTGGTGATGTTCTAGCTCTGCCAAGATAATCTCGTTAGGAACAATATGACCAGCAAAAATTTTCACCAGTAAATCATCTTTAATCGGTGTGGGTTCACAAGGTTGAGCAATCCACCCTTGGAGGTGCTGTTGTCCTAAGTCTGTAACGCTGTAGAGCTTTTTATCTGGCCGTCCTGCTTGGAGAATTGTCTCAGAACTAATCCATCCTTGATCTTCTAGCTTTGATAACTCCCGATAAATTTGCTGGTGACTTGCCGACCAGAAAAAGCCTACAGAGCCATCGAATCGTTTTGCTAAATCATACCCACTACAGGGTGCTTCAACCAGAGCTGCTAATATTGCGTGCGCTAATGCCATAATTTTTAATTTACCACTTGACTTATGCAACTAATTGCATAAAGATAGTTATATGCAACTAATTGCATAGTAACTCAAGCAACAAGGAGCCAGAGATGCCTCAAGTAATACCGGGACGATTTACAGCCGAGATTGATGAACCCTTTGTTGTGTTTCTGATTGGGATGCGAGTTAATAAATTATTCGCTTTTTCCAAATGGATTCCCACGGCGATGGCAATGTCGCCCATGCTACAAAGCCTTAATCAGAATCCTGAAAAAGGGTTTTTAGGAGGAGAAGCTTTTGTTTACTGGCGAGGGGTAGGACTGATTCAGTATTGGCGATCGTTTGAGGATTTAGAGCGTTTTGCTAGAAATCCAGCCGATGCACATTTAAAAGCTTGGCAAAGGTTTAATCAAGCCATTGGTGTTGATGGCAGTGTTGGCATTTGGCACGAAACTTATTTAATAGAACCGGGAAGATATAAAGCTATTTACGGGAATATGCCTGTCTTTGGATTAGCTGCTGCAACTAAGCACGTCCCAGCTATGGGGCGGAAGGAGACAGTACGCCGTCCCCTGGGAGGTGACGGCGAACCAGCTGTACCCTCAGCAGTAATACAGTTACCTAACTGATAACTGAGCATTGGCGCTCTTAATTGTTCACGTTGATGAATTTAAGACAATGCTGCTGCGGGAGTTAAACCCAGTTGAGATAACAATCGGTCAATGTCAAAATGCTCAGACATTAACTGGCGAATGCAATGAACCTTAACCGGTTCGTGGAGGCGGACTTGTCCGAAAGTGCGGTCAACAATTTCTACAGTGGTGAGGGTGTCTAAGTCAACAGATAAAATGGGGATTTCTAGTTCTTCAGCACGACTGAGAATGAACGGCGGCGGCGGTAGTTGCCCGGTGAGAATTAGACATTGGGTGGAAGTTTCTAAAGCCGCTTGCTGAATTTCCACGCGATCGCCTCCTGTTACAACTGCCATATTTCGGCGTTTGCGGAAATATTTGACGGCTGAGTTGACATTCATCGCTCCAATTGCTAAACTTTCGACCAATAAATCTAGGCGATCGTTTCGACAGAGAACATCAGCCTTTAACTGTTTCACCAGTTCACCAACACTGATACTACGGAGCAAATCGCTATTCGGCAGCATTGCTAGCACAGGGATTCCCTGCTGTTCTAAGAACGGACGCAAGAGAGTGTCAACCGCTTCTAGTTGGGTGAGAGGGATATCATTGATGACAACTCCCATCAAGCGATCGCCTACACGCCCTTTAGCAGCCAATAGTGCTTCAACTGAAAGCAACGATTTATAGCGGCTTACTAACAACACGCCAGCATCTAATACTTCAGCCATTTGCGGCAAAGACAAGTCAAACAAATTGCCTTCGGAAAAATCACCAGGCCCCTCTAGTAAGACCAAATCTCCTTGGGATTTATGCAAATATTGCTGTACTAGAGACTGCTGATAATCGGTTTTGTCTTCTCCTCGTAAGCGCTTTTGCACATTGAGTTCATCCAAAGCCAGCATTGTAGGTGCAACACGGTTTTCCGGCAAATTGAGGCTAAGAGCGATGAATTGGACATCCTCCTCAATTACGGTTCCACTAGACGAATTTAGACACGTACCAAGCGGTTTACCGTAGGTAATATCCAGTCCTTTTTGCTGTAGCTGATGAGACAAACCCAGAACAGTTGCAGATTTACCGCTATAAGTCTCGGTTGAGCCAATCAGCAAATATTTAGGGGATTTTGGCACACATGCACTCCTAATTTCAAAATTCAGAAGAACCCAGCTAGGTGTTTCCTAATTCTAGTTCCTTCTGGCAAAAGCCTCTCGCTCTCACAAATTAAGGTTTCCCAGAATTAGCTTCTGAATCAGCAGGGGTAAGCGAACTAGCTACCCACTTTTTCCGTCAAAATAAATATTTATTTGATATGGAACTTACGAAAAATTACACGCAGTAGGGGGCAATTCATGAATTACCCATACCTGAAAATTAGGGTTTTGGTTAAAGCTTTGCGTAAGTCCGAAGATAAATATATTTTTTAATTACTTTTAAGAGTAAATCCTTCTAAGTATAGATGACTTGATGATAGGGAAAGGGATAATGCAGAAAGAGTTGATTTTCTCTGACCAATTTACTGACTAGGAGATTATTTGATGAGAACTAGAAAACTAGGGAAACTTGGGTTAGAAGTTTCAACTATTGGACTTGGTTGCATGGGAATGTCTGAGTTTTATAGTGGTCGTGATGATAATGAGGCGATCGCTACAATTCATCGAGCATTGGATCTTGGAGTTAATTTTCTTGATACTGCTGATATGTATGGGCCTTTTACTAATGAGCAACTAGTAGGTAAAGCAATTAAAGATCGTCGAGATCAAGTGGTATTAGCAACCAAATTTGGGAATGTCCGCACAGAAGATGGTGGTTGGCAAGGGATTAGTGGCAAACCCGAATATGTCCATCAAGCTTGTGATGCCTCACTCAAACGTCTGGGAGTGGAAGTGATTGACCTCTATTATCAACATCGGGTAGATACAACCGTACCCATTGAGGATACTGTCGGAGCAATGGCGGAGTTAGTAAAGCTTGGAAAAGTACGTTATTTAGGGCTTTCAGAGGCTGCTCCGGCGACGATTCGGCGGGCTGTGGCAGTTCATCCCATTGCGGCACTCCAAACAGAATACTCTCTTTGGAGTCGAGAACCAGAGGATGAAATTTTACCTACGGTGCGGGAATTAGGAATTGGGTTTGTTGCCTATAGTCCATTAGGAAGAGGATTTTTATCAGGTGCGATCGCTAAACTTGACGATCTTGCACCTGATGACTATCGCAGAAATGCTCCTCGCTTTCAAGGTGAGAATTTTGATAAGAACTTGAAATTAGTTGAGCAAGTAAAGGCAATTGCCACTGAAAAAGGGGTAACTGCTAGTCAACTTGCATTAGCATGGCTATTGGCTCAAGGAGAAGATATCGTGCCAATTCCTGGTACAAAACGCCGTACTTACTTAGAAGAGAATGTTGCAGCTACCGAAATTACCTTGACTGAACAGGAGTTGAATCGACTGGAAGCAGTTGCACCAAAAGGTATCGCAGCAGGTGAGCGCTACCCTGATATGAGTACTGTTAACCGTTGAGCCATTTGTTCTCAGTAGCGCGAAAGCAGGTAAAAAGCAAGGATTTAGGAGTGACAGAAGAGGGTTATTTAGCAATTTGTTGCTTGCGTTTCATTTTCAATGCTAGTGCGATCGTTGCCAGCACACCAAGAACAGCATTAGGTTCTGGGACTGAAAGCAGATTATCTACAGTTCCTCTTTTGTCAATGTCTATCAATATACTTCCAGCGTTGTCACTATAAAAAACATCGTTCACAGCTAGGAACAAAAAAGTCGCCGTGGTGGGAATTGTAAGTGTTATCTCACCGAAGATACCAAAAACCCCATCAAATAATGTTTGTTGACCGCAGATTCTGTTAGAGTCACTCAGGGTTGCATTACTGCACATATAAGCATTTTTGCCAGGGTCAAAGATAGAGCTTGGGGAGGCGGTAGAATCAAACAAAGTCCTAGAAGTCCACGTATTCTGAGTGTAGTCATATTGATTGGCATCTTGCTGATTGAGGGCTACAGCATTAATCACACGTTGTTCAGAAGATGTATCAAGAAGCTGATCTGAAGTACTGAATACCCCTATCATGTCGCTCCTTTGACCTGGATTCCAAACACTCGTGTTAAATTTACCGGAAATATTCAGGCTGATGGAGTCGCCACCTTTCAAACCCAAATTTGCTAGGGATATGGCTTTAGTGTTACCAGCAACAGTATTCACACCTTGGTAATAAGTTGTGTCAGCGTAGGTTCTCAAAAAGGTATCTGTAGAATCGATTGTCAGGGATGCGGCTTGAGCTTTGTTAACGGTAGAGAATGCTCCTAGTCCTAGTAGACTAGAAACCATTAAAACACCCAGAAATTTTTTCATATTCTTGCATCGATTGCGTGTAAATCTATGTTATGCAATAGGTGATAAAGCTTGTATAAGTTTACACAGGTAAATATTGAATATTAGATAATATTTAATTGGAAAAACTTCGAGCTACCACAGTATTTTTATTTATAATTACTCAACTATTTTTTACTTTAAATCGCAGCATACGCAGCCAATATTTACACGTAATACCATTTCACGAAAAATCTGATCCAGATGTAACCCCTGAAAGCTTTTTATTGCAAATTTGTATAAGGGCTATTACGTATAATCGGCAATTGAAAGTGCTTCTAATATCATGTCCGGTTAAATAATTGTCATTGCGTACCGCCCTTGGCGTTCCCGCAGGGTACGAAGTGTTCGCGGAGCGTCTCGTAGAGATAGCAATCCCAAAAGCCTTGCGATTGCTTCCTTCCACTTCGTTGCACTCGCAATGACATATCACAAGTAATTTGCCGGACATACATAATATAACTCACCCATAAGGCAGTGGTTGAGTTAGAAATTAGTTATTACGAATAAGTGATGTGTCGCAAACATTATTTGAATTGGTACAAGTAGGTGAGAATAAATCAAAGTACAATTAAGTAATATAAAAAATATTGAGATTAGTTTGTAGTGAGGACTTTAGTCCTCTCTTGTCTTCGAGAGGTTACGCGAACAAATGAGGGCTGAAGCCCTCACTACAAACCTTGAATTATTTACGCCACCCTACTTGTACTTGGTCTTTCTTGTTAATGCGTAAGCTTTAAGATTATTCATAATTTTACTCAAAATCCCAAAACCTGCATTGATTTCTCAAGTACTTCTTTGGGGCGAAATGGTTTAGTTAGATATAAATCTGCACCAACTTCAATTCCTTTTTGTTTATCAAATTCTTGTCCCTTAGCTGTCAGTATCACAATGTATACATCAGTCATTTTCAAGTCGTGTTTCACAATATGACAGACTTGCAGCCCGTTCATTTTAGGCATCATCACATCAAGAAAAACTAGATTTGGTTTTTCAGTTTTAATAGTTTCGAGAGCTTCTTCTCCATTTCTAGCAGTTAGAAGTTCAACACCCTCATCTTCTAATGCTTCTAAGGCTTGTTCCATCAAAATCAAGATATTGGGTTCATCGTCAACAATTAAAATTTTTTGGGTCATAAGATTTAGGGATTGGGAATTGGGAATTGGGAATGGGGAATTGGGAATAGTAAGTTCTAAGCTTGGCACGTTACGCTTTGTGTTCAGAGGTTGAAGTTCCGAGTTCAAAGCTCAAAGTAATCATCTTTCCTCTGAACTCCCCATTCCCATTAGAAGCGATTACTGATCGGACAGCATAATAAAGAATACATTTTCTAATTCCTTCTCAAAGCGTAGGGTTTTCACCAAATCGGCTTCTTGAGAAAAGATAGAATCGATGATGATCATGTCAGGTTTGGCTGACAGGGCTTTATTGATGCATTCTTGCGGATTGGAGGCTTCAATAACGCTGTATCCCTGAGTTTGCAGTACATCCGATAGGGTTTTTAAGGCTGATGCATTTTTATCTACAACTAACACTTTTTTACTAGAAGTGCCCTGGTAAAGTAGTGAGCCTACTTCGTTGAGAAGTTTCTCTGTATTAATGGGCTTGGTGAGATAGCGATCGATACCAATATGGTAGCCTCGTTCTTTGTTTTCAATAATTGACAAAATAATGATCGGAATGTCTGCGGTCTGGGGATCATTTTTGAGGACGGCTGCCACATCAAAGCCGTTAATTTGGGGCATCATCACATCCAAGAGAATCAAATCAGGACGGGCTATTTTAATTTGATGAATTGCATCTACGCCGTCCTTTCCTTCCCGAACGTTGTAACCTTCGTTTTCCAATTGTTGACGAAGCAGTTCCCGAATGTTAGCGTCATCATCCACAACCAAAATGGTTTTACGGTTTTGGTTCAGCACAGGGTTTGTGGTGATAACGTGTTCTTTGAGTTGTTTGACTAGCGTATCCAGATTCAGGTTAGCAGTGGTTTTTAGATCGCTGGCGTATGTGGGAATGATGAACGAGAATACGCTGCCGTTACCTGGCTCACTTTCAACCCAAATTCTACCGCCATGATGATCGATGATTTGTTTACAGATGGGCAGTCCTAACCCTGTACCTTTGGGTTTGTCGGTGAGAGTGTCCCCAACTTGGCGGAATTTCTCGAAAACTTTCGGCTGATCTTCAGGTGCAATCCCGATGCCTGTGTCGATGACGCTAATGCAAACACCGTCGTGTCCTTGTTTGACGCGGCAGGTGACACAACCAGACTCGGTAAATTTAACGGCATTAGAAATTAGATTGATTAAAACTTGCAGCAAACGGTTGCGATCGCCTACTATCTGAGGCAGTCCAGGTTCAATCTCGCACACCAACTGCAAGCCATTAGTTTCAAATAACCCGGCGGTAGAATTGGTTGCCCAATCGAGCAATTCGCTGGCATCAATTGGCTGCATCTGCCATTCGACCTTACCTGCTTCCATCTTGGCGATGTCCAAGACATCGTTAATTAAAGAGGTGAGCCGTTCTGCTTCCGATACAATAATGTTGAGATTGTCAGCCACCCGCTTAATAGTTTTTTGAAGCTTGCGGTCTTCGGTAGAAAGCATTGGAAACACGTCGGTTTCCAGCTTTTCTTGAATGATGGACGCAAAACCGAGGACAGAAGTCAGTGGTGTCCGCAGTTCATGGGAAACTGTTGAGATGAAGTCGGTTTTCATCTGGTCGATTTCCTTTTCTGCTGTCACATCCCGAATCAGCAGTGCCGAACCGAAGCAGGCGGCGGGTTCTGAATCTGTCGTCTTTTTGAAAATGGCGGTTGCCACTGCCTGACCAATGCGTTCCTTTGTCAGTGCGACTTCGGCAGAGAACACCTCTCCAGGATGGGACTGAGTTCGGGCAACCAGTTCTGTTAAACCAGATATCGGTAATTCTCGGTAGTGAACGTTGAGGGCGGTAGCTGTCAATTCATACATAGCTAGAAAGGCAGGATTGAAGTGGGTGATTTGTCCTGTAGTGTCTGCCACTAACAGACCATCAGCTAAGTTATCTAAAATGGCATTTAATCCCTGCGCTTCTGCTAAGGTATTTTGCAAAGCAGCCGTCCGCTCGACAACCCTAGCTTCCAGTTCTTGATTAAGTTGCCGCAGAGATATTTCCGCTTGTTTGCGGGCAGTGATGTCGGTATTGATTTCCAGCACCGCGCAGGGCTGACCGGATAAATCTCGTTGCAAAGTCCAACGGCTTTGAACGGTGATCGGCTTACCATCGCGCGTGATGTGTTGCACTTCTCCTTCCCAAGTGCCCTGCCGGAGAAACTCTGATAGAATTTCTTCTAAAGGTTTTGGAAAGATTGATTTCAGAAATGCGTGAATGTATTGGTCTTTCACTTCCTCACGCATCCAACCGTAGAGCCTTTCAGCACCCTGATTCCAGTGAGAGATTTTGTCGCTCATATCGCGGACGATGATCGCATCGCTGGAATGATTCAACATATCCAATAAACGTTGATTTTCAGATTCTGCTAGCTTGCGATCGTGAATATCGGTGCAAGCGCCAATCCATTCCCGAATACTGCCGTCTTCTTCCAGTACGGGGGCACCACAGACAGAGAAGTAGCGGTATGTGCCATCCTTGCCACGCAGCCGATATTCGGTTTGGTAGATACCTCGGTTTGCCACAGCAGCATTCCAAACTTCTGTGGAGTCGGCACGGTCATCCGGGTGAATCGGATCGAGCCAGCCCCAACCTTCAACTTCAGCTTCGCTCTGCCCCGTATAGTCCATCCAGGTGAGCATTTCCCTGCTGATTCCTAGCCCTTCTGGGGTAGCTCCCCAGACAATCTGTGAAGTAGCAGTTACTAAGGAGCGATATCGTTCTTGAAGACGCTGATTTTCGGCTTCTGCCAGCTTGCGCTCGTGAATATCGGTGCAGGTACCAATCCACTCTCGAACACTACCGTCTGCTTCTAAAATGGGGGTACCACAGATAGAAAAGTGGCGGTAGTTGCCGTCTTTGCCACGTAACCGATATTCAGTTTGAAAGAGAGTCCGATTCGCCACAGCATTACTCCAGGCAAGGGCTGTGTAGGTACGGTCATCAGGGTAAATCGAATCAAGCCAGCCCAAATCCTGGATTTCATCTGTACTCTGACCTGTGTAAGCTAACCAAGTAGACATTCCATTGCTCACCGCCAGTCCTTCAGGGGTAGTGACCCAGACAATTTGCGAGCTGGCAGTCACCAAAGAGCGAAACCGTTCTTCGCTTTGTTGCAAAGTTTTTTCTGCTAGCTTGCGATCGTGAATATCAGTGCAGGTGCCAATCCACTCGCGGATGCTGCCATCTGCTTCCAAAACAGGAGCTGCATTGCAAAAAAAGTAGCGATAAGTGCCGTCTTTGGCACGAATCCGATATTCCAGTTGATAAATAGTCCGGTTTGCCACAGCAGCACTCCAAATTTCAGCACTCTGGTCACGGTCATCGGGATGCATGACATCCAACCAGCCCCAGTTCATCATTTCGGCTGCACTCTGACCTGTATATGCTTCCCAACCGACTATTTCAGAATTGACCATTCCTTCCGGCGATGCCGTCCAGACCATTTGTGAACTGGCAGTTACTAAAGAGCGATACCGTTGTTCGAGATACTGCTTTTCGGCTTCTGCCAGCTTGCGCTCGTGAATATCGGTGCAGGTGCCAATCCACTCCCGGACGCTGCCATCTTCTTCTATAACGGGCGCACCCCAGACCCAAAAGTAGCGATAGTTGCCATCCTTGCCACAAATTCGGTATTCAATTTGATACATACTCAGGTTTGCCACGGCAGCACTCCAGATTTCTCCGGTGTAGGCGCGATCGTCAGGATGAACGGCATCAATCCAACCCCCATTTTCCGCTTCAGCTAGACTTTGACCTGTATAGGCTATCCAGCTTGCCAGTTCAAAGCAAATTCCCTCTGGTGTACTTACCCAGACAATTTGTGTATTAGCAGTTACCAAAGATCGGTATCGGGCTTCACTCCGTTTCAGAATTTGTTCAGTATGTTGGCGTTCCTGCTGAATGCGTCGAAGGTCGCTAATGTCCTCCACACTAGACCAGATCAGTTGCTCTCCATCTTTCTCAATCATCTGTCCAGAAATTCTAACCGGAACCAGATGCCCGTTTTTGTGGATTAACTCCTTTTCATAAGGGCCGTAGCGACCAGTTTGTTCTAGTTTTTTTAGGATACCTTGGTCAGTGAGGGCATAGTTTTCAGGAGTAATTTGCCAATAGCTGAGATTTAGGGTTTCTGGAACAGTGCGCCCTAAAATTGCAGCATAGGCAGGATTAAGATGAATTAGCGTCCCATCTATTCGGCATAGTGCTAGCCCAACAGGACATTGTTCAAATAGCTGACCGTTGTATTCATCAAGTTGTTTAAACATGGTTGAGGTTTCTCTAGTGACGTATTTAAATCGGGTTAGAACAACAGAACCAAGACAACAAAGTGGCGTAAAGCTTTAACGAAATGGGTTGGCGTTGGAACATCTGGTAAATTTCATCAGCTGATGCAGTTTCCACATCTGGGCTGTGCTGTGAAAGCCGACGGATTAAATGAGTATGGCGGGTCAGCAAATCCGTCGGTTTCAGCATTGGAAGTGTTGATGGAATGAAGCCGTCGGCATCGGGTAGATGAGATAATTCCGTTGGGGAAATTGGCGAAGCAGATGTGTCATTCTGTTCTTCAGTAGCCTCCACCACTGCACAATTTAACGGAATCTGAATCCAGAATTCTGTGCCTTCACCTGGTTGAGAACGACATTTGAGGATTCCTCGATGTTTGTCTACAACAATTTGATAGCTGATTGCCATGCCTAACCCGGTTCCCTTACCAATATCTTTCGTAGTGAAGAAGGGATCGTAAATGCGCTGGATAACCTCCTCTTTCATGCCTGGGCCGTTGTCGGCAATGCGAATTACAACCCACTGCTGATCGATGACTTTGGTACGAATAGTGATGGTCGGAAGTATCATTTGTCCTTTGTCATTTGTTATTTGTGATTCGTTTGATGCCGATGACGAATGACTAATGACTAATGACTCTTCGAGTGCATCGATAGCATTTGCCAAGATGTTCATAAAGACCTGATTCAACTGTCCGGGATAACATTCAATTGGGGGAAGATTTGCATAGTCTTTAATGATTTCAATTGCCGGACGGCGAATATCTGCTTTCAAGCGATGGTGAAGAATCATTAGCGTTCCGTCGATTCCATCGTGAATGTTGACGGCTTTCATTTCGGCTTCATCATGGCGGGAAAAGTTCTTCAGGGATTGGACAATTTCGACGATGCGATCGGTTCCCAGTTTCATGGAATTTAACAGTTTGGGGAGATCCTGCATGATAAATTCCAGGTCTATATCGTCTAATTCTGATTCCAACTCTTGAGGAACAACAGGTAGGAATTTCTGATATTTTTCCAATAGGTGTAATAAGTCTTGGGCGTATGCGGCAACATACCTTAAATTGCCGCAAATAAAGTTAACTGGGTTGTTGATTTCGTGGGCAACTCCGGCAATGAGTTGTCCGAGACTGGACATTTTTTCGCTTTGGATTAACTGAGTTTGGGCTAATTGCAATTCATGGAGAGCTTTCTGAAGCTTGTGTGTTTGGGCTTGTGCTTGAATTGCTGCTTGAGTGCTTTGCTCGTAAAGTAAAGCTTTGTCGATAGCGATCGCACTTTGAGAGGCAAAGATACTTACAAGTTTCAGGTGTTCGGCTTTGTATGAGTCAGTTTTGGATGTCCCAATTGCGATCGCTCCCAGTACCCGCTCTTTGGCTCTTAACGGTACACAAATCATGGCGTTAACGTTTTTTTGCCCCTCTAATCGAGGATCGGCTTGCACATCATTGACGAGTTCTGCCCGGTTGGATTGCACAATGTTGCCGATAACTCCCTTACCCGGTTCCGGGTGACTATTGTCAAAAAACACTCCAAATTCGGCAATGATTTCAAAGGCAGTTGCATCTGGACTCAGGAGTAAAATTATCCCCGCAGACGATTCAATTAATTGACTCAATTCCTGTAGCACGAGTTGGGCAATCTGTCGAGTATCCAAACTTGTTGTGAGTTGAGTCGAGATATCCTCAAACAAATCAATTTCCTGATATCGCTCCAGCAATTCTTTAGCGAGTACTTTCTTTTCAGCTTCCTGCTTGGCCAGAAACGAGAGCAATGTTGCAAGTAGAGTTGTCTGTTCTCCCCCAACAACCCAACCGATGATTTCTCCTGATACCTCGATTGGATATCGGTTTGCGGTAGTTTGCTCCCCGATACTAATTAGTTTCGTGCCGTCTACCAGTTCAACATCAATCGCAATATTGAACTGGTAGACTAAGTTATGAAGCAGAGATGGCAACTCTTTTTTATTGAGCATCTTTCTGAGGTTAACTGCGGACATAAAACACCTCATAAGCAGCAGGTTGCAAATCGACCCCATTCAAGCAAATTGGGTGATTAGTTTTATTAATGAAGGCAGGAGATAAAGGGCAGGAAATAGGAGGAAAACCGCCCTCTCTGGAAAAGAGAGGAATTGTCATAAAAAAAATCTAGAAATATAATAATTTGCTAATTAAGACTAGCTTTCCCAAAAACATTAACGATGTAACAGCAAAGTTGAACGTTAGCAAATAATTTTAAGCTTCTTACCAGAGGTATCCCGCATTTCTCACAAGCTGCTTTGCGTATAAGTAACAAGTAATGAGTAAGAAGTAACAAGTTAAGAATTTTACTCATTACTCCTTACTCACTACTCATTACTCCTCCATTCGAGGTGTGGTGAGAAATCCGGGGTATGTTTCCCTTTGCGTAACTCGCTTATTTTTTAGGACTTACGTAAAGCCACGCGCTCTAGGGCAGTTCATGTAGACGGAAAGCGGAACCCCTATAGGTTCATGTAGACGGAAAGCGGAACCCCTATAGGAAGGATATTGACCTACCTAAAAATCAGGGTTTTAGCTAAAGTTTTGTGTAATTCCTCTCTATAAGACGCTGTTCAGGTTCACTACAAATCTTTAATTATTTACGCCATTCTACTTAGGAACTTC
>NZ_JAYGHE010000084.1:0-30493 GCF_034931145.1 Nostoc sp. UHCC 0252
AAAGAAGTCGGGGATCTGTGGCTGGCAATTCTCACCAATCAAATAGAATTGCTATAAGACTAATATTTTATTTTTGAAAAAACTCGGTACACTCCAAATAGGTTTCTTTCCTATTGTGTATCGCCTACACAAGTGATTTAAGCTTTAACCTTAGCTTTTGACCAGACACCGTTTTCATCTTCATCATATTGCTGATGAACAGACTCCCAGGCAGCTTGTTCAGCTGTAAATTCGTCATTTTTCTCGCTGAAGACAGTGTTATAGCGTTCAATGAATGTGCGTTGGGCATCATCAGAAAGATGAGCGCGAACTTCAGGAGACAAGTCTTCTGGGCCGTTGCACTGTCCAATACAAGGACGAGCAAAGGTTTTTTCAATCGTGTGAATTTCTTCGCCGCTAGCACTTTCGAGCAGCAATTGAAATTCGCCAGTGCGATCGCTCGGAACTTCTGCCATTACCAAGAACTCCCCAGCTTGTAAGCGGGTTTGGTAGATAGCGGCTTTTTCTTCTGGCATCCCCAAAGTAGTTAGAACCGATACTAAGCCAGCACCTGCACTACCTGCGATCGCTCCACTAGCAGCCCCTAGTAGCACTGCACCAATAGGCCCTGCTGCCACAATTGGCCCAACAAAGGGAATAAACAGTACACCTACACCCGTGAGCAAGCTGAGAAAGGAACCAAACAAGGAACCAAAAACTGCCCCTGTTCTCAATCCTCCCAGAATCACATCTTTTTTACTAATAAAGCCAGCGATTCTAGTTTCTGACTGGAAGTTTCTACCCATGACCGAAATATGATCTCTAGGTACACCCCTGTCTAGTAAACGTCTAATCACATCATCAATTTGCTTCTGTTCTTTGAACACAGCAGAAATGGTACGTTCTGCTTTATATACTTCTGCCACTTAAATACTCCCTGTATTATGTTGTTTTTACAATAAAGATCATAAAGAGGTAGATGTAAGAAAATTAACTTCTTCACAGCAGTTAGAAGGAGGATGATTCCCCCTTCTAACTGGTTTCACAAGACACCTATACCCGAATGTTTTGAGCTACACACCTACAGGAGTCTTAGCCCCTTCTGCTGGCTGTTTGCCGTCTGGGCCTAGTGCTTCGCCTTCAATGAATGAACGCAGCATCCAAGCCATTTCTTCATGCTGTTCCATCAGTCCAGTCAGAAAGTCAGCAGTTCCCTGATCGTGGAATTGGTCGCCAGACTGATCCACGTGGTCTCTTAAATTACGAATAACCTGTTCGTGATCACTCACGAGATTAGCTACCATCCCTGTTGCTGTGGGAACATTACCGGCATGTTCCTTGAGGGTAGCAATCTTGAGAAATCCTTCCAATGAGCCAACTGGATAACCGCCCAAAGCACGAATCCGTTCTGCCAAAGCATCAATATTTAGAGTCAGCTTTTCGTAGTGTTCTTCCCAAAGTTGGTGCAAAGAGCGGAACTGAGGCCCAACGACATCCCAGTGATACTTTTTGGTTTTTACCAGCAGTAGATAGGCATCTGCCAAATCTTGATTTAACAGATTAATTACACCTTGACGCTGTTCTTCAGTCAAACCAATGTTTATCGCACGCATTGTTTTTCCATCCCTAAGCAAACTTATTTACTAACTTCTCAAATTTCATATACATTCCACATCAACCAAAGGAAACATTATGAGCTTAAAATAATTACCATATTCATAATTATGCCTATGTCTTAATAGGTAGTATGATGCCAATAATCTAGTCAGGTTAGGAATTATGCAAAACTACTAGACGCGTTTGGTGCGATACCCTGCGGGAAGCCGCAACTCTTGGAGACGCTTTGCGTAGCTTGCTTCTTTGTACGAGTATTACCAGAAAATAAAGTTTTAGGCTATTTTTTGTGTAAGTCCTGCTAATCTTTAACGCAATACGGTTTAGTTAAGGTTAAAAACTATAACTGGCGTAGGTTGGGTTGAGGAACGAAACCCAACATCATCAAGGCTTTGTTGGGTAACGCTTAAGCTCAACCCAACCTACTACTCTTTTTAACCCAAGAGTATTGGTCTTTAACGAACTTTATTTTTAAGCTCCAAACAATTAGTAATGGGTGACTGCTTTTACGCAATCACCCATCACTACCAAAAATTACTAGAACTATTAATTTAGTTACTTACCTGTAACTTTCTCCAACACATTCTTTATATTTTCTTCCACAGTGGTTGCACTCTGGGAATTTTCTGGACGTTTCTGCTGTTCAATATCAGCAGCACCCTGAACCTCATTTAGTCCTTCGTTAGTTTCTTTTTGAGTCTTTCTCAATCCTATTGGTGGTGCTTTACCGGCTTCGTCTGTTTTGCGTTGAATGTCAAGCAGTTGTGTAGTACCTTCGGTAGAGTCACTTTGGTAGCTATCCATCGCAAAAGCAGGAAAGGCATTAGATAAAAGAAGTATAGCGCAAGTAAAACCTACAACTAGAAAACGCACTGGACTTAAGATAGATAAAACAGAAGCAATTTTCTTCATTTGAAATCCTCAATAACAGCTTTAACAACGCAGAACTTTGATTGAGAGAACGGAAGCTTATAACTTTAATTTGGCAAAAATTTGAGCAATAATAAAACTAGCAAGCTACCTTCAATCTGGAAGTTCTTGTATAATTAGCTTGACGAAGAAATTATCTTTGTATTTCTGCATCGAATTAATCAGGCATAATTAAGTAAATACCGTCTTAATTCTGTAGCAATATTACATTTTATATTGACACTCTTCTCTTCAAGCTCCTTATTTCTACTTGTACTTGGAAAATACTAAAGTCTGCATCAATCTCTAGAATGAACTTTCCTATATCTATGGTTAGAAGAAAATCAGTCTCTAGACATATCGACCTAATATAGTTGTGGCAGCATGAATCTAATATTTATGTTCAGTTAGCTCGACTTTATCCAATTAAAGGACTTTCATGAACTATGCACCTTAGAGGATGTTTGTAAAGTATAAATTTCTTATATAAGAATCGCATTTTATTCCTGAAATTATTTGCTGGTAGGCAAGAGGCAATATTCACGTTGATACACAACATGAATATTTTGTATAGTGCGTAAGTACTAAACAATATAAAAATTATTCCTTTTTAATGTGGAAAGTAAAACTTTTATCAAACAGAATTCAGGAGTCAGGAGTCAGAATACAGGAAAGGTATTCTTTATGACTGGCGGATGAATAATTGGGTTTAAGACCCCCACCAAATTGAAAATTTGGTGGTCTTCAATCAGTCGGGGATTCAGTCCCGCAACTGATTGATTCTGACTCCTGAATTCTGACTTCTGAATTCTTCTTCAATTAAAACAGATAAGTCTCCCTTATTACTTCTTCTATCGAACTTCCACGATGAAACATTTTTATTAATTCATGGGATCTAGTTTTTCGTTTCTCTAACAGCACTTTTAACGGCGTTAAATACTGAACATCTGGGTCATCTCCTAAAGCGAGTTCGGCTGCTTGCAAGACTTTTGTCGCATGCTCAAAAATATCCTTGTTGTCAAAGCCTTCTTTTGCAGAAATTTGATGTAATGCTGCATCGGGTACAGTTGCTCTACCCAGTAAGGTTTCATCTAATACCAAGCCTTTCAATAACGTCAGCAAAGCCGCGTAGATTAAAAAATTATCACAACTATCACAAGCCTTAAATTCAATGCGTCCCACTTCAGCCGGAATGCGGGCAATTTTTGTTAAGGAAGGTGTGCTATCAATTAGTTCTTCTTCTTTCTGAACAAAAACTAGGGTTGCTGGTCTTTTTCCGGTTCTGATAAACGTTCGTACCGATAACCCATCCCATAAACCTCCCTTGTAAAAAGGGGAACTATAACTAAAAGGGACGATATAAGGGCTGTAATAAGTTAGCTTTCTGCCGATATCAATCACAGCTTCAGTAGACAAATCTGCCACTGAAATATTTAAATCTGGCCCGTAAGACACCATGTGAATATTAGCAGTTTGTTCATCAGGATAAGCCTCTAGCTGTTTGAGTTCATAAGCGTTTAATGGGGGTTGAGGCTCAAAAGCCGGATTGTAGGGATTAAAACTGACCAGAACTGGTGATAAACCAAAGTTAGCAGCAACTTCACGGAGTAAGTGAAAACTTTCTGATAATTCTGTAATAGCGCCTTGAATATCAGAGTGTATAGTTGTTCTAATTTCAATGCCTTTAACATGACAGTCGATCACTTCATCGGTATCTGCAAATCTTTCAAATCCCTCAATGTACCATCTCTTCATCTTAATACCTGCATCACCTACACGCAGTTGAGGATAGTCACTGGGATATGTAGGTAGCTTTTCAATTATTTGATTAAAATCAGCAAATTTTGTGTGACAAAAATCAGCAAACTTTCCTTCTTTGTTTAGAAAAGCAACTTCATGTTCAATACCAAAAAAAAACATTATTAATACCTTAATTGTTTAGAGTTAACCTAATTTACCTAATAGATATAGCGGTTCTCGCATGGATGCAATACACTTTGGCCTCTCTCCAAACCTCTCTCCTAAAAGGAAAGAGGCTTTGAATCTTGCTCCCCTTCCCTACAAGGGAAGGGGCTGGGGGTTAGGTCTGTATTGGACTCAACCGAGAAGCCCTATATTTCCAAAAATTAAATATGCTTGAGCCACAAGTCTCGTAGGAGGTAGCACCAATATTTGAGATACTCCAATAAAATTCACTTTAACTATAAAAATTCTCAATAACGGCATAAATGGATTTTACCCTAAGATCGACTTTTGCGATTTGAAAACTTCTCTAATTTATTTTTCTCTGCTGCCCCACTATCTTCATCGTCGCTGGTTAGGGTAGCTTAGTAGTGACTGAGGAAAGCTTGAGACGTGAGTTTATGACAAGTACCGTTCAATCCCCCTACAGCAACGAACAGATTGCCGCTTGGTTGCGTGGGCTGCTCACCATTGCTTGGGCAGATGGTAATTTTGATGCCCAAGAACAGGAGTTAATTGCCAGCATCACCAAAAATGAATTAGCTCCTAAGATTAAATGCGAATCACTAGAGGTAATTACGCCAGAAGAATTAGCCGCAGTGTTGGGTAAAGCTACACCAGCCGCAGAAAATTTCTTAAGGACAGCAGTGATGGTAGCGATCGCAGATGGTACTTATTCTTCTAGCGAAGATCAGGTTCTGCATCAGTTCTGCCAAGCCTTAGAACAGCCAGAGGATTTACTAGAAGCCCTTCGCCACACCCTAGAACATCCACAGCAACTTACTCCTGCGATCGCCAGCCCTGGACTTACAAAGCGTCAAATTGACGCACTACACCCCCTACGCGATTGGCTGGATCGGCTAGATATCCAAGACCCAAGGGTAGCCCGCTTTTTGTGTAAAATGATTCCCTCTCAGTGTCCCTTTGAGCGGGATGTCACTTTATTTGGACGCAAGATTGTCCACATACCGCCAATGTGTAAAATTAACCCCTTGTATGAGCAACTGGTAGGCTTACGTTTCCGCGCCCTTTCCTATCTGGCAGATAAATGTGGTGAAGATGTTTCACCATATATTTAGTTAAAGTGGAGAGTGAGGAGTTATAATTTTTAACTCCTAATTCCTAACTCCTCACTTTTCACTATTACTTAAGTATGCAATTTATCGACCAAGCAAAAATTGAAGTTGAAGCTGGTAAAGGCGGCGATGGTATTGTTGCCTTCCGGCGAGAGAAATATGTGCCGACTGGTGGCCCTTCTGGTGGTAATGGGGGACGAGGCGGTTCGGTCTTTTTCGTTGCCGATGAAAACCTCCAAACCTTACTAGACTTCAGATATAATCATCGCTTTCAGGCAGAAAAAGGGACTCGTGGCGGGCCAAATAACTGCACAGGGGCAGGAGGAAAGGATTTAATTATCGAAGTTCCCTGCGGTACAACCATTTATGATGCTGAAACTGGCGAATTATTAGGGGATTTAACTGAGCCTCAGCAGACTTTGCTGATCGCTCAAGGTGGTAAAGGCGGGCTAGGAAATCAGCATTTCTTGAGTAACCGTAACCGCGCCCCAGAATACGCCCTCCCAGGATTACCAGGGGAAATAAAGCAGCTGCGCCTGGAGTTAAAACTTTTGGCAGAAGTTGGGATTATTGGCTTACCAAATGCTGGTAAATCTACTTTAATTTCATCTTTATCAGCTGCACGTCCCAAAATCGCAGACTACCCTTTCACTACCTTGATCCCAAATTTGGGTGTAGTGCGGAAACCTACTGGTGATGGTACTGTTTTCGCTGACATTCCCGGACTAATTGAGGGAGCATCTCATGGTGCAGGGTTGGGACATGATTTCTTGCGCCATATCGAGCGCACACGAGTGCTACTTCACTTGATTGATGCCACTAGTGATGATGTGATTAGAGATTACAACACAATTAAGGAAGAATTACAAGCTTATGGACGGGGTTTAGCAGAACGTCCGCAAATTTTGGCACTGAACAAAATTGATGCAGTTGATCGGGAAACTGTCGATTTAGAGGCGTTAGCTACCCAACTTAATCATCTCTCTTACGCCCCAGTTTTTATAATTTCAGCAGTTACCCGCACCGGGTTAGAGCCTATGTTACAAGAAATCTGGGGAATTCTCGACCAAATGAAAGTTCCCCAAGAAGTGGAGGCATTGAGATAATTTGTAGTTACTACTTAATTGATAGAAAAGAGCAAATATAGATGATTTAAAAAACAACATCTGTTGTAGGGACAATTCATAAATTGCCCCTACAGGGAAGCTCTATTATCATCAACTAGTGATTAGTCAAAACCTAAAACGACGCATTTAAGTTGATACACAACATAATTCTTTTATAACCTTTGTAAATCTAATCGTAATAAAAGCTCTTAAAATTACGAATTACGTTCGCGTAGCGTGCCGGAGGCTCTATTACGAATTACGAATTATCTTGAATCAGGGGAATTTTAATCACAAACTCAGTGCCTTGTCCTGGCTGAGAAATGCATTTTAAGGAACCGCCATGTCTTTCTGTAATTATCTGGTAGCTGATGGCAAGTCCCATTCCCGTCCCTTTGCCGATGGGCTTAGTGGTAAAGAAAGGGTTAAATAATTGTTTTTTAACATCTTCTCTTATTCCTGATCCATTATCAGCAATCTTAATTGTTACCTGATTTGGCTCTTGTAGTTGAGTGCAAATGCTAATTGTCGGAATTGGGCATTGGTTATTCCTCTTATCTCCCTTACCGCCACTCTCTACTCTCTCTTCTAAAGCATCGATCGCATTTGACAAAATATTCATGAATACTTGGTTTAGCTGCCCAGCGTAACATTCAATCAAGGGTAGTTTGCCGTATTCTTTGATTATTTTAATTGTTGGGTGTTGGTTATTACCCTTGAAGCGGCTTTGCAGAATCATCAAAGTACTGTCGATTCCCTCATGGATATCAACAGCTTTCATGTCGGCTTCATCCAAGCGCGAAAAAGTTCGCAGGGAAAGTACAATCTCTCGAATGCGATCTGCCCCAACTTTCATTGAGTTGATTATTTGCGGTAAATCTGATTTCAAAAAGTCTAGTTCGATTCGTTCTGCAAAATCCTTAATTTCTGGCACGGGTTCAGGATAATGACTTTGGTAGAGTTGCAAAAGTGAAAGTAAATCTTGAGTGTATTCCTTAGCAGGGCTGAGGTTGCCATAAATAAAATTGACCGGGTTGTTGATTTCGTGTGCCACTCCTGCGACCAGTTGACCCAAGCTGGACATCTTTTCACCTTGAACTAACTGAGTCTGGGTGTTTTGAAGTTCGCGGAGTGTAACTTTAAGTTCTTCGGCTTGTTGTCGTAGTTGTGCTTCCGACTTTAGCAGGGCTTCTTTGGCTTGTTTAGCTTCTGTAATATCCCTAGCAACAGCTACTTGGCAGAATGGCTCTCCTGTTTCAGGGTCTTTAACCATGAATATGTTGCTATCAGTAGGAATTTCTATGCCCGTTTGAAAATGTCTATAGCAAAGCTCACCTTGCCAGAAACCATGTTGAGACATCAAAGGAAGAATGTGCTGTAAAAACTCTGCAAAAGCTTCTGGTGGATGAAAATTATCCATAGACTTGGTTTTGGCTGCTTCTAGGCTACTAAGCCCCACCATCTTGAGTCCGGCAGGGTTCACATAGAGAACTTCCCCTTCCATTGAAGCAATGCCAATAAAGTCGTTGCTATTTTCAACCAACGCTACCAATTTTTGCTGTTCCTCTTCGGCTCGTTTGCGTTCTGTAATGTCTAACACCATTGAGGCCACGCCAACTACCTGACCATCAGGGGCTACTAATGAGTTGTTATACCACTCACAGACCATTATCCGGCCATCTTTAGTGATGTTCTCGTTGAGACTAAAACTGCCTCCACGTTGGGTTAAAAGGGCTGTAATGATTTCATTTATGTGCTTTCTGGCGTTTTCAGGTATTATGCTCTCAAAACGATTCCCCAGCATTTCCTCTGTGGTGTAGCCAAAGATTCTTTCTGCTGCCCGATTCCATGTTTGAATCTCAAAGTTGGTATTCCATTCAATAATGGCTAAAGGTGTTTGTTCAATCAGCAATGCCAATCTTTGCTGTGAAGCTTTAAGTTCTGCCTCTGCTTGCTTGTATTCGGTAATGTCCCGAAAATACCAAATCCTACCATAATCGTCTCCTAAAGAAGATGTCTGATCACAAGCTCCTTGGTGTTTACGCACGGGTGCAGAATAGCGCTCAAAAATCTTTCCAGACTTCAGGAAAATTTCATCACGGCTAGTTTCTTCTGGATGTTGGTAAAGATACTCCACCTTAGCTACAAATTCTTCTGGATTTACTAGTTTGTCTAGTACCCATTCGAGGAGTTGGCGATCGTCATGTGTTTGGAGAACTGCCGCAGGTATTTGCCATAGCTGGGAGAATTTCTGATTGGATGATGTCACTGTACGATTTTCATCAATAATCAGAATTCCATCGATGGAAGCTTCTTGTTGAGCTTGCAGTACAGCATTAATGCGGTGTAGGTCTTTCTCTGCTTGTTGGCGTAAGCGCAGTATGGCTTGCTGTTCGCTAACGTCGCAAAGTAACCAACGCCAGCCGACTTGCTGACCCTGTGAATCATACATCGCAACCATCTTGGCACTAGCAGGAAAGGCTGTACCTCCTCGTGACTTTAGAGAGACTTCCCAATCCTGTATTTGCTGCAAATTTGCCAGTTTGCTCATGAAGGTTTTGCGGTCTGATTCAGCGATAAACAGGATAAATGGTTTACCTATCAGATGATTTTGTCTTACAGATAGTAAGGCTGCGGTTATATAGTTAGCCTCTTTGATGATGCCGGCGACATCGGTCACTAAGTAAGCATTTGGGGCGAGTTCAAATAAATCCTGGTAACGCTGATGCTCTAATTCTGCTGTTTCACGAGCGATCGCTAATTCTTTATTTTGTTGGCGCAGTTCTTCTTCAATTACCTGGAGTTCTTCTAGGGTTTCCCGAAGTGCCTCACAAGTTTGCATCAGATCAGTAATATCGGTAACTGTGTTACTCACACCAACAACTTTATCAGCTTCATTCGGTAAAATGATGTCTCGAATGCTACCCACTAGAAATTTATTACCAGTCTCATCTTCAAAGCAAGACTTTTTGGTAGAGATGAGATGGCTTATACCGTGAGCATCGATAAAAAGCTCCTGGTTCTCATTAGTAATATTTGTGGTGAAAACTTGTTCATCTTTTTGTCGAAATGCATCAGCTTCTGCTTGAGGAAAAAAATCGTAGTCTGATTTGCCAATTAATTCTTCTCGGCTATGACCTATGAAATTACAGTAGGTATCGTTAAATAATACCCAGCGATGTTGACGGTCTTTGACAAAAAAGGGGTCAGATATGGCATTGACCATCTGATGCAGAAATGCCGGAGAGAAGTTTTGCTGCTGCGTGTTGTGTTTTTGCGCGGGGTTATCTAAGAATTTAGGATTGTTCATACTGAAATTTATCTTTAAAAATTTAGCAATAAATAAACCTCTCCCTGGTTTTAATACTTAAAACCTTTCCTCTGAGATTCTGAGAGGGATACACTTGGATGGAAGTTTAAGGTAAGGCGAGATTTGTTGAACTCACGTTTATTTAGCTCCGTGTGTGTTGTGTGTCAGCACAAGTAGTCTTTATTATTCCCAGACTAAATATGGATGCAACAAGCAAACCCATCCTTAACTTCTGGTGTTGCCGGGTTTTTAGAAGTAGCAGAATTGATACAAAAGCTTAAAAGCCTTGCTTATCGGTAAAAAAACGGAGTTAGACTAGAATTGCAGGGTAAAATCAGAGGAAAATTATGATGAGCGATCGCGACTATACATTAATCATTGACAAAAGTGGTAGTATGTCCACGCCTGACCAAGTAGGTGGTAGAAGTAGATGGGAGATCGCCCAAGAGTCTACTCTGGCTTTGGCAAGAAAGGCCGAACAGTTTGACCCCGATGGCATCACTGTTTATGTATTTTCCGGTAGATTTAAACGCTACGATGATGTCACCTCAGCGAAAGTTGCACAGATATTTCTTGAAAATGACCCGGCTGGGACAACAAACTTAGCAGGTGTACTTCAAGATGCGCTTAATAACTACTTTCAACGCAAAGCAGCCGGTAAAAGCAAGCCAAATGGAGAGACAATTTTAGTCATCACCGATGGTGAACCAGACGATCGCAAAGCTGTGTTTGAAGTCATCATTCATGCCACTCGCCAGATGGAACGTGATGAAGAATTAGGAATTTCGATCATTCAAGTGGGTTCAGATGCCCAAGCAACTAAGTTCCTCAAAGCTTTGGATGACCAGTTGCAAAGTGTTGGTGCTAAATTTGATATTTGTGACACGGTTACTTTAGATGACTTAGAAGAAATGAGTCTTGTAGATGTGTTGACGAACGCAATCACTGATTAACGCATATATCAGCCCCAAGTCCAATAATTCTTAACTTTTAACTGGAGAATTGAATAATGCTAGAAAATCGTGATTACACCTTAATTATTGACAAAAGCGGCAGCATGGCAACCCAAGATCAAAAAGGTGGTAGAAGTAGATGGTTTGCTGCACAGGAATCTACTTTAGCTTTAGCTAGCAAGTGCGAACAATTTGACCCAGATGGTATCACTATTTATGTATTTTCTGGGAAATTTAAGCGATATGAAAATGTCACATCCAGTATAGTAGGGCAAATTTTTCGAGAAAATGACCCCTCTGGGACAACAGACTTGGCGAGTGTATTGAAACACGCGACTGATGACTACTTGCAACGCAAAGCAGCCGGTCAAACAAAGCCAAATGGTGAAACAATTTTAGTTATTACTGATGGTGAACCAGACGATCGCAAAGAAGTGATGAAAGTAATTATTGAAGCTTCTCGCCGCATCGATCGAGATGAAGAATTAGCCATTTCTTTCATTCAAGTCGGCACAGATCCACAAGCTACTCGTTTTTTGAAAGTCTTAGACGATGAACTCCAAAGTGCTGGCGCTAAATTTGATATTTGTGACACAATTACTATGGAAGACATGGAAGATATGAGTTTATCAGAAGTGCTACTCAATGCCATTAATGACTAGCTATACTATTTACTAGGAATTACAAAAATGGATTCCCTCGATAAGCTGTTAGCTGAACTCCAAACTGAATACAAAGAAGTACAACCACAACAGCAGCCAAAATCAATCACAGCTAAATCTTTCATTCCATCATTGCCAAAATCGGCATCTTTCATGGATAACCTTTTGGCAGAAGTTAAGGCTGATTTTGCACAAGAAGATGCTGCTATTGAGTTAAAAAAACAGCAAGAACTAGAACAAGAAAAAATTCGACAAGAACAGCTCAAAGCCAAACAACTAGAGGCTTTGAAAGTGGAAGCAAAAGAATGGTTAGCCAAAGTAGATCCACTTTCGTCAGAAGGACTTTGGTTTGAAAGGTTTGCTGAAAGTTACCCTTCAAAATTAGAGGCAGCGATTGAGTATTTAAGAAACAACGAATGAACATCTCTGAAGACGAATGTAGAGACACAAAATATTGTGTCTCTACTAGGATTTAAGGTAATTTTTAGATTATAGATTTTGGATTGGGAATTGCCTTCTCTGTCTACGTTTTATTAATCCATCATCGTAATCATTTTTAAAATCGGTATATTTATTATTTATATTTATGGGCCAATACGCTTGGGTTGAGAAGAATAGTAGGTTGGGTTGAACTTTAGTGTTACCCGACAAAGCCTTGATAATGTTGGGTTTCGTTCCTCAACCCAACCTACACCAGTTTTATTTTTTATTAAGTTAATTGTATTGATTTACGGGCTTTATTATTGCCTTTTGTCTCCTTAACTATGCTTAATATTGATGGTGATTTGTGAGAGCTAAATGTTGAACAGCCCATTCATGCATAGCATAGAGAATTGGTTGCAAAGTCTCGCCTAAAGGTGTTAGTGAATATTCTACTTTTGGGGGAATTTGGGGATAAACTTCTCGATGAATAATGCCGTCTTGCTCCATTTCTCTGAGTTGTTGGGTTAGCATTTTTTGTGTAACTCCAGGTAAAGCCCGTTGCAATTCACCGAACCGTTTTACGCCAGTCATTAGTTCTCTAATAATCAACACTTTCCAGCGTCCACCAATTACCTTTAGGGTAGTTTCTACTTCACAAGTCAGCCTGAGATTGTTTTCTGCTTCAGCTTTCATAGTTAGTTTTTACGAAGTAGCTAATTAGTGCTTGTTTTAGGTCTTCCATAATTTATATGGGGATAGCATTTCAGAGAAGGCACTGTGGAATTAATTTGAAAGAGGTAAGAGGCAAACCTCTTACCTTGGAAAGTAGATGTTTTTTTAACATTAGATATTCAACGATATCTATATTACGTAGCTACCAACTCAGAATCGATTTCTGACGACGGCGCACTATCTTGGACTAGCGATCGCGTTTCACCCTTACGCTGGAGTATACCGCCAACCATTCCTAACACGGCGTTTACTTTGCGGATTCGCCACATATCTACAAGTTTTTCCACTTTAGCAGCAGGCATCCGTCGCATCATTGCTTCGTAGAGATAGGCTGCATGTCCAGTTTCATCTTGAGCAATACTTAGCATTCCTAACTTCAAGTTACGACTGGTTGGGTCATTATCAGGTAATACTTTCGCCATTCGCGCAAAGTCTTTACTAGCATCTAACTCTAGAATGTATGTGCTAGCCATAAACACATCCCAATCAATGACAGTCGGTTTTAGCTGTTCTTGAGTGTAGCCTTCAAAGAATGCTGCGAAAAAGGGACTACGCTGCTGTGATTTGTTTGTGGTTGTAGTTTGGGGTTGACGCTTAAAATCTATAACTTCTTTATTCAACTGTTGTAAGGCGTGGGCAAAAATTTTACCATGTCTAGTTTCATCGGACGCGTGTTTTGTCAGTTTTTTGGCTAGCCATGTATCGCCTTCGGCTGCGGCGCGATCGCTAAGTGTAGATAAAAACGGCACAGAACCAGATTCAGCAAAATAAAATCCCGCAAGGATGTTGGGACGGGTTTTTAAATCACGAATTTGAGTAGCAGAGTAATAGGCAAAAGCACCTGAACCAGCTAAATGCAGAATGTGAGTTAAAAAGTTCATCAGAAATTGCCACTGATAATTAGAAGGCCACAATTCTTATACTAATGTGTATTTTCTATTCGGTTGCCGTCTGAGGATTTTACTGGTTGGAATTTTGGATTGCCTGTGGCAGTATGTCAAAGGTTAGAGTTAATAAATAAATATATCTCGTCGTTTTGCTAATATCATTCCACAGAGGTAATGCAGGTGAGTTTGGATGGAGAAATTAATTAAACCAGTGCGATTTTGGCTTTGTGCAACTATCATAATTTTGGGTTTGATAGGTTGCGATCGCTTTATCGGTACTTCTGGAGAACCAGTTGAGCGTGTGAGTGATGGCGACACTATAGTAGTTAAAGATAGCAGTGGTAAAAACTTTACCGTGCGCTTTGCTTGTGTAGATGCGCCAGAAATCGCCCATACCAACAAAGAAAAGCAGAGTAAACGGATTAGCGATCGCAATCAATTTACTTGGGGTGTGAAAGCCCAAGAACGGGTACAACAGCTTGTGCAACAAGGAGGCGATCGCGTGACTTTGAATATCACAGATAGCGATCGCTATGGACGCAAAGTTGCCGAAGTTCGTTTACAAAATGGCACTTTTGTGCAGCAAGTATTGTTAAAAGAAGGATTGGCAAAAGTCTATCGTCCTTATTTAAACAAGTGTCCTAGCAAAGACTTAATTCAACAAGCTGAAGCTGAAGCCAAGGAACAACGCCTTGGTATTTGGAGTGACACTAAATTCGTTAATCCTTGGGAATATCGCACTCTATCAAAAAAATAAAACAGGAGTCAGAATTCAGGAGTCAGAATTCAGAAGTGGTGAATACTCTATGCATAAAGTCCCCCTATTCCTCTTTCCAAGTTTGCAGTTGAAAATAAACTAATACCAGCGTTACTGCTAGTAACACCGTTGCTGCTGCTGCTGCATAACCAAAATCAAACTGACCGAAAGCCTCTTGATAAATGTAGTAAACCAGCAAATTAGTCGAATTCAATGGGCCACCGCCAGTCATCACAAAAACTTGCTCAAAACTCCGTAATGTAAAAATCGCGGTAGTGATGATTGCAAATATCATAGTAGGGCGCAATCCAGGCAGAGTAATATACCAAAATTGTTGCCAAGCATTTGCTCCATCCAAATCTGCTGCTTCATAACGACTAGGAGGAATTGCTTGCAACCCGGCTAAAAAAACTACCATATTGAAACCCAGTTGTTTCCAAATGCTCATTAAAATAATTACTGGCATTGCCCAAAATGTGTCTCCTAGCCAGGCTATATCTGGAATGCCGAAAAAATCTAAAAGTCCGTTAACCGGCCCTGGTGTTTGAAACAGCCAACGAAATCCTAAACCGGCTGCCACAAGTGAAATAATTGAAGGTAAAAAATAGGCACTCCGTAGAATGCCCCGCAAAGGAATAGAGCGGTTTAATAGGACTGCCAATCCCAAGGAGATAACTAAACTGGGAATGATGGTAGCAACAGTAAAATAAAAGGTGTTACCCAGAACTTGCCAGAAGTCGGGATCGATTAGCAAGCGCCAATAGTTTTTTAAGCCTATCCAATAAGTACCTTTTAAGGTGAAACTACCAGCAGTAAAGCTGAGGTAAAACAAATAAGCGATCGGCCAAATGACAAAAACGCCTAGTAATATTAGTGCTGGTGTGAGAAAAGTCCAGGCGGCAGCTGTATCATTATCCAACCATGACTTAGTAGTATATATTTTTTTTTGCATCTATAATTTTCCCTCTTAGCTGTTTACGATCCTTTGCCCTGATTCTACCCTTAGCTTGGTTTCTCTCAGGATTAGCGATGTCTACGACGGGCTACGCCTACGCTTGGGTAAGCTCTTGGTTCATAATTATCTCAGTGGTTAGCGGTGGTCAGATCCCCGACTTCTTGAAGGATACAGCTGGCGAATAGGGGGTCTTACCCCCTAGAAAAGGTAGGTGCAGCAAATAAGAAGATACAAGCAGTAGAGTATCTTCTTTTAACTGCGTATGACACTGCATCCTGTGAATCAATGGGAAATACCAGCACAGACAGCAAAAATAGCACGTGCGTCATTCCCAAAAGGAAATATGTATATGAAAATGTACGACGAATTGGGAGTGTTATACGCAGATAGAGAATTTGCTGCCTTATTTCCCACCATATATGGCAAATCAGCAATGTCGCCAGGAAAGTTGGCACTGATCACAGTCATGCAATTTGCGGAAGGATTAAGCGATAGACAAGCAGCAGATGCAGTCAGGAGTCGAATTGACTGGAAATATGCACTTGGGTTAGAGATCACAGATTCAGGATTTGATTGTAGCGTGTTAAGCGAATTTCGCGCTCGATTATGTAAGCATGGTTTCTCTAACAAACTGTTAGATTTGATGTTAGTAAAGTTTCAAGAAAAACAACTTATCAAACAGCGAGGGAAGCAACGAACAGATTCAACACAAGTAATAGCAGCAATTCGACAACTAAATCGATTAGAATTGGTAGGAGAAACTATCAGAGCCTCCCTCAACTCGATAGCAGAAGTAGCACCATCATGGTTGAAAGCAATTATTAGTGATGAGTGGTTTGAGAGATACAGTGATAGATTTGATAATTACCGCTTACCAAAAGACAAAAAAGAACGGTCAGAATTAGCACTAAAGATTGGATTTGATGGACATTATCTCCTGCATCATATTTGGTTTAGTAGTGAGAAACAAGGCAATTTATGTGAATTGGATAGTGTCGAGACATTAAGAAAAATTTGGATGCAGCAGTATACATTTGACCAAAATGGATTAGTCTGGCGAGACCCAGACCTGACGGGATTACCACCAAATTCAATTTGTATTGAATCCCCCTATGATATCGAGGCTCGCAATAGTAGCAAACGCGAGATAAATTGGACGGGATATAAAGTACATCTTTGTGAAACCTGTGATGAGCAAACTCCAAATCTAATTACGCATGTAGAAACAACAGCAGCCACAACTCCTGATGGGGAAATCACATCGATGATTCATCAACATTTGGCGCAAAAAGACTTGCTACCACAGGAGCATTATGTGGATGCCGCTTATGTAGATGCCTATCAATTAGTTGAAAGTAATCAAGCTTATCAAGTTTCACTGGTAGGGCCGGTGGCTGTTGATACGAGTTGGCAAGCTAAGTTAAAAACAGGTTTTGATGTCAGTGCGTTTGTGATTGATTGGGACAAACAAGTTGCCATCTGTCCACAAGGAAATTCCAATCGTTTATGGCGTACTGCCCGTGACTCTAATCATAATCCCTTAATTGAAATTGTTTTTGACCGCCAGATTTGTGCTGCTTGTCCGGTGCGAAATCTTTGTACTTCCTCGGCTAGTGCCGCCCGCAAGATTAAGTTGCGACCGCGTGACGAATATCAGGCACTTGTGGAACGTCGTCATCAACAACAAACTCCACAGTTTCAACAAAACTATGCACGTCGAGCTGGTGTTGAAGGTACTATTTCCCAAGCTGTCGGCAGATTTGATTTGCGACGAACACGATATTTTGGACTAGCCAAAACACATCTACAACATATTGCCACTGCTTGTGCAATCAATTTAAGTCGGTTTTTTGACTGGTCTAATCATGCTACTCCGGCTCGCACTCGTACTAGTTCTTTTGCTAGATTACGTGTTCATTGTGCTTAAATGACAAGTCCTAAATTCATGAGCATTTGTTTTCCAAGGACACTTAAAAGTGCCTTGGAGAAGAAATGATCATGCTCAAAAAGTTGCGCTTCAAATAAGCGCAACTTTTTGAGATGACTTGTTGATTGTTAATTCCCAACGCCAGTTGACTTTTGTAGGGTCTTACCCCCTATTCGCCAGCTGTATCCTTGAAGAAGTCGGGGATCTCGTAGCCCAGGAAAATCAATGCGATAGACCACTACTTGGAGTCTTCACTTAAACATCGCTATTTTCTGCAAACTCAAACCAATCCCAAATGCAATTTTAACGCCGCATCAATTAATACCATCATTTCTTCGTTTAAACTACCTAATACTTCACCAGTAATTCGTTGTTTAGAAATTGTTCGTACTTGCTGCGCCTGTACTTTAGAAGGCTTTGTTAAACCACTAATCTCTGGATTCAGCAGAACTTCAAAGGGATAAACACGGCTCATATCATGTCCGGCAAATTACTTGTGATATGTCATTGCGAGTGCAACGAAGTGGAACGAAGTGGAACGAAGTGGAACGAAGCAATCGCAAGGGTTTTGGGATTGCTTCACTTCGTTCGCAATGACAATTATTTAACCGGACATGATATCACATTAGAAGTAAGCGGTAAAATTGTCACAGTGGTAGCAGCACTATTACTTATATCATTACTGACAATTAGCACTGGACGACGTTTACCCATTTCTGAACCCATCACCGGACTAAGATTTGCGTAATAAATATCACCCTTACGGGTTCGGCAGTCGCTACAACGGGGGGAACCCCCGCAACGCGCTACCTCACCACGTTTCATCTGTTAAACCATCTGCCATTGTCACATCCCAATCGTTATCAACTTCAGCAGATGCTTCTCGGTAAGCTGCCTCTAATTCTCGGTTTCGCAGCAATTCTAATGCTTCTTCAATTACTTGAGAACGAGATTTACATCCTTTATTCCGTTTGTAGTTTTCGACAAACTCCACTAAAGATGGTGGTAAGGAAATAGAGAGTTTTTCTACATTCATCTTCCTACCAATTAGTAGCAAAAATAATTCGTACTAATATACTAGCTTAATCTCAAGTCAGTAAATCGATGCTGTGGAATAGCTGAACTTTTTAGACATCGCCTGGGTAAGCTCTTAGTTTATAATTATCTCTAGTTGGCTTAACTCTCATTTCCAATTGTCCACAAATACCAACTAAATTGAATAACAAGATAACTGACTGAAAAGAGTCCCCAAAAACTGCGGAATCCAGAACTTAATAAGTATAAAACACCAGCAAGCCCTAGCAGTAAAACAGTAATTGCTAATATTTTAGTTACCTTAAATATAAAACGGTAGTTCTTTTCTCGGTAATTTTTTGTAGTGGATGAATTATTTAAGTTAGTGTGGCGCTGTTTAGCATCTTTTTGGGGCAAATATTCAAGCTTCTTCTGTTCGCGTTTTAATTTCTCTTGTTCCTGTCTCTGCCTTAGCTGCTCTGTTTCTTGCTTTTGCCGAAATTCACTTTCTTTTTGCGTAAGAATAGGACGTTCAATTTGTTCAATATCTTCATCTTTCAACCCTAATGACTGTTGAAAATCTTTTAGACTATTACAAACGTGGTTACTAAAGGGGTACTCAGCTTTGATTGCATAGCGAAATCTTTGCTCATACTGCTGTAATTTTTGGTGATATTCTGCTTTTTCTTGTCTTCGTTGTTTTTCTGCTTCCTGTTGTTTCTGGTATTCTGTTTCTGAAGATTGTTTAAGAATAATTGCTTCGATCGCAGCTATTTCCGCATCATTTAGTTCTAAAATTCGTTGAAAGCGCTGTAGTTCTTCACGAGTAACATCACTGAGAGGATATTCAAACTGCATCGACTCTCTAAACACCTCTTCATACTGTTGCAGCTTTTGCCGATGTTCCTCGATCGCAGTAATAATTCGATTTTCAATTGCAGCAACATTCCGAGCAGTCAGATTCAACGCTTGATGACGTTGCGTTAGTTGAGAGCGTTTGAAAGCACTGAGCGGATATTCTTGCTGAATCGCCTCTGTAAACTCTTGCTCATATTGCCGCAAGTTTGCTTGATGTGTTTCAATCTCCGCATTAATCCGCCTCTCGATCGCACCCACATCCCCCTCACTCAACCCCAACGTCTGCCACGTTTGCTGCAACTGCTTGCGTGTCACCTCATCAGGATAATGCTGGCGCTGCGTCGCCTTCACAAATGCCTGCTCGTACTGCTGGAGTTTTTGATGATAGCTTTCAATCTGCGTTGTGATTTGCGCTTCAATTGGTGCAACATCTACATCCGCCAGTCCCAAGCGCTGCTGCTGTTGGCGTAAATCATTCCGGGTTGCCTCGCTAAGAGGATATTCTTGCTGCGTGGCAGTAAAAAACAGCCGTTGGTAGTCCTGGAGTTTTTGGTGATATGCCTCTACCTCAGCCGTAATCTGAGATTCTATCGCGGAAATATCAACATTTGCAAGCTCTAATTGCTGCTGAGTTTGCCGTAAGCGATCGCGGCTTGCTGCACTCAGGGGAAACTCCTGTCGCAGTGCCGTTTTAAACGCCTGCTGATATGTTTGCAGGTTTTGCTGATGTGTCTTAAACCGTGCAGTCACCTTTGCCTCAATTGGCATCGTGTCCTCATTCCGCAGCCCCAAAATTTGCTGGAGATTTTGCAGATCGTGGCGATCGCTATCTGTAATTGTCTCGTCTCGCTCCAGTAGTTCAGTAAACACCTGCTGATACTGCTGGAGTTTTTCGCCAAACTCCTTGCGATACGGTTCCAACACCTCATCTTCGATCGCCTTCGCCTCAGTTGTCTCCAATCCCAAGCGAGTCTTCTGATAATCTAATGTGCGACGACCAACAAGAGAAATTTCGCCTCGGTGAATAAATCGCGCTACCTCTTTACGGTATCGCTGTCTGGGATCACCCGGAGCCACTTTTGCCAGTCGAATCTTAAAGCCTTCTCGAATTGCATAGATTTCCGGCTTCATCGCAGGCTGAAGTTCTCGCACCTTCTGACTGGCGTATTCATGGAGTTCATCGATGGAGATAAACTCATCTTGATCGCGATCGGCTTCGCCCGACTTGATACCTTCAACCAAAAAACGAGTGTAAATCGATAAATCTTGCCCCTCTTGCTCAAAGGAATATTGAGTCGAAGTAGAAGAAGTCAACACGGCTCGTCCTTCACCGCCTAACTGCTCCCGGATGTCAATCATGCCGTCATCTTTAGCAGACATACCCTCAGCAAACGCGCCACTAAAGCAGCTATCAAGGATCACCACTTGCCGCCGGGAGCGACTTTCGCTCATGCGATCGTGAATAAAATTGGCAGACACCGACGTTGAGCGAATCAATTCGCCCTGCTGCGTCTTACTGGTGTTGCGAGTCGCTAGATACAGCCTACCGCGATCGTCTTTAATACCGTGTCCCGAAAAATACAGCAACAGCAAATCATCTTTGTGCCGTCCAGAGAATAGCGTTTCGATCGCCATTTCTACAACTTGTCGTTCAGGATTTTTTAGCAGGGTAATATCTGACGCAGCAAACCCGCCCATATCTAGATGTAGCAGCACCTCGTACACGGCTTCCACATCTTTAACTGCACTAGGCAACGGGTTCAGCCCTGGCTCATACTCACTGACCCCAATCAGCAATGCTACCTTTGCCATTTAACTCACCTATACTGCAATCAAATCCTCTGCGGCTTTAATTTGTATGTTGTTTTCTTCATACCAAGTATTAGAATATCACTTATATCAATTGGACAAGTTATAAGTTATTTATAAATAGGACTTACGCAAAATATCTTTCAAACTCCTATTTCTCCGTGTCCTCTGTGCCTCTGTGGTTCGTTATTCCCTAACTCTTGCGTAAGTCCTAATAAAGTAAATATTAAGTAGGGTGTGTTACGGCTGTTTAGGAATTTGAGGGTTTGAGAAAGTCTAATTTAGCCGTAACGCACCATATTTTTAGGTGCGTTACGCGCTGCTTTAACGCCACTACAATTTTAGGTTTACTTTATAAATGGTCTCTTATAAGCTAAATCTTTACCCACGACTTAGTATATATTTTTGGCATCTATAATTTTTCCTCTTAGTTAGCTGTTATGACCCTCCGCCTTGATTCTACCCCTAGCTTGGTTTCTCCCAGTATTAGCAATTGCCAACTAGTCGCCCCTTTAAAACTGGGAATTATGGCTTCTGGGAATGGCAGCAATTTCGATGTAGTTGCTCAAGCTATCCAAGATGGGCGGCTAAATGCCCAAATTCAAGTTTTAATTTACAATAACCCCTCAGCAAAAGCAGCCGTAAGAGCAGCTAATAGAGGTGTTGAAGCTGTTTTATTGAATCACCGCAACTATAAAATTCGAGAAGAGTTGGATGAAAAGATTGTGCAGACATTGCGGCACTATGATGTGGAATGGGTAATTTTGGCGGGTTGGATGCGATTGCTAACGTCAGTTTTCATGGATGCCTTTCCTGACAAAATTATTAATATCCATCCTAGTTTGTTACCTAGTTTCAAGGGAATCCATGCTGTTGAACAAGCCTTAGCATCTGGGGTAAAAATCACCGGTTGTACAGCACATATAGCTTGTTTAGAAATGGACAGTGGCCCAATCTTGATGCAAGCCGCAGTACCAGTATTGCCGGATGATACAGCAGAAACACTCCATGCCAGGATTCAAATTCAGGAACATCGAATTTTACCATTAGCGATCGCTCTAGCAGCTTCTTCATCAAAAGCTACACTCAGTCCAAGTTAAGCTAGTTTAGATACCTTATATCTTGCACCAGGCGACTAGAAGTCGCGGCTACACGAGACAAAACCTGCCTCCGCAGGTTGAAAAGCCTTGGTTTTGTGTTAGTCCGCGCAGGCGGACTTCGTTTGTATAGCCGCGATTTCTAATCGCTAGGGCTAGGTGCAAGATGTGAGCCTCCCACGGGCGCGATGAACGCTCCCGCAAAATATGAAACTTGCACATTTTTATGAGATTTCTCAAAGCCTTACAGTATAAGATTTTTAAAATGTGCAAGATGTGAGATACCCAACTCTCAGGTAGGGGCAATTCATCAATTGCTCTTACAGCGTCCTTTATACCATCTTCGGCAAATCACTTATAATATGTCATTGCGAATGCAACGAAGTGGAATGTTCGCGTAGCGTCTCGTAGAGATAGCAATCGCAAAGGTTTGGGATTGCCGCGCAACGCTCGCAATGACATAAGTATTAAGTCGGACATGATATGACTATTAATTAGAGCTAGTTTCACCAACTTGATAAGCTTCTAAAAGCCTAGCATGATCGAGAGTAAATCCTACTTGCATAGCTATTTGGGTAAATAGATCAATCTCAGGCTGTTGCCAATCACGAGGCCCAGAACACTGATGTGCAACCAACAAACCAAATAATTGCTCATCTTTGATAATGGGTGCAACTAGATTTGCTTTCACAGCAAAAGATTCGAGCAGGCTAATGTGACAATCAGCCAAACCTGACTCATAAATGTTGTTTGTAGCCACAACACGGCCAGATTGGTACTTTTCTATATAGCCTTCAGTGAAACATGGGTCATAGATTTTAGACTGCAAAACTTTGGGATAAGCTGGAACCACTGATTCGGCAATTATAACTCCGAACCAATTAGCATAAAAAGTATAAACCAGTACTCTATCAGTGCTTAATGCTTTGCGAACCTCTTCCACAGTGGTTTTCAAGACATCTTCTTCTTTAAGGGATTTACGAATACTGCGGGTAATATTCACTAGTAATTGGCTTCGCATAGCTTCAGCCTCGATTCGTTGCAGGAGTCTGGCATGTTCGAGAGCGAATCCGACTTGCATGGCTATTTGGGCAAATAAATCAATCTCAGATTGTTGCCAATTACGGGGTTTGGAACATTGATGTGCAATTAATAAACCATACAACTGCTCATCTTTGAGAATGGGTGCAACTAAATTTGCTTTCACACCAAATGATTCGAGTAGGTTAATGTGACAATCAGCTAAACCGACTTCATAAATGTTATTTATTGCCAGAACGCGACCAGACTGATACTCTTCTACATAGCCTTGACCAAAACATGGATCTTCGATTTCAGCCCGCAAAATTTTTGGGTAAGTGAGAACAACTGATTCGGCAATTACAGTTCCAGACCAATTTGCGTTAAAGCTATAAACCATCACTCGGTCAGTACTCAGTACTTTGCGAACCTCTTCTACAGTGGTTTTTAAAACATCTTCTTCGTTAAGCGATTGGCGAATGCTGCCGATAGTATCCGCTAGCAACTGACTTTGTACACCTTCAGCCTCGACACGTTGCAGGAGTCTGGCATGGTCAAGAGCAAATCCGACTTGCATGGCTATCTGGGCAAATAAATCGATTTCAGGCTGTTCCCAATCACGAGGTCTGGAACAGTGATGTGCAATTAATAAGCCATATAACTGCTCGTCTTTAAGAATAGGTGCGACCAAATTTGCTTTTACAGCAAAGGATTCGAGTAGGTTAATGTGACAATCAGCCAAACCTGACTCACGAATGTTGTTTGTGGCGACAACGCGACCAGACTGATATTTTTCTACATAACCCCGACTGAAGCAAATGTCTTCGATTTCCGATCGCAAAACTTTGGGATAACCTGGAACTACTGACTCAGCAATCACAGTTCCAGACCAATTAGCGTTAAAGCTATAAACTAGCACTCGGTCAGTACTAAGTGCTTTGCGAGCCTCTTCCACAGTAGTTTTTAAGACATCCTCTTCGTTGAGCGATTGGCGAATGCTGCGGGTAATTTCTATAAATATCTGGGCTTTATCTGCTTTAGTGTCTACTTGTTCTAGAAGCGTGGCGTAGTCTAGGGCAAATCCTACTTGCATGGCTACCTGAGCGAACAAATCAATCTCAGACTGCTTCCAAAAACGCTGTCTAGAACACTGATGACCAATCAATAAACCAAATAGCTCTTTGCCTTTGAAAATAGGTGCTACTAAATTAGATTTGACACTATATTGCTGAAGCAACTCAATATCACTATCACTGAGATCGGTTTGGAAAATATTATCAATAGCACGGGTAGAACCATTTTGGTATTTTTCTCTATACCCTGCCTCAAACCCAGGCTCAGATACTGTAACTCCTAATATTCTGGGTAAACCCGGTGCTACTGATTCGGCGATAAAAGTTCCATTAGAGTTGGAGTTGAAGCAAAAAATGGTTACGCGGTCAATACTTAAAGCTTTGCGAATTTCATCCGAGGTAGTTTTGAGAACATCTTGTTGATTGAATGATTCTCGAACCCATCGGGTAATTTTTGTCAATAGTTCGGAGTAATCAGCTTCGGCTTCTTTCTCTTGTGCCAAAACCGAAAGCAGTTCTGTGAATAAGCTGATGTTTCTCTCTAGCATCACTAACTCATCTTCGTTAGCGATAAAAATTTGAGTAAACTCGCTGTCTGGACGTAGCTTATTCTTGATATTATTAGACATTGCAGCAGCCTTACTGATTCGAGTAATAGCTCGATTCGCCACAAAAACAGCGATCGCACCTGCTACAATTCCTATTCCCCCCATCCCAGCTAGCAGGAGTGACAATTGCCTTTCTTGTAAAGCAAGTTCAGTAGAAGTTGAACTTTCGCCATTCTCTTGGCTAACTTGCGGAATTTGTCTGGTAATTAAATTACTTCCATAAAAGTAAGTAGCTGTTCCAATTGCAACTACAGGAAGGACACTTATACTTAAGGCCCAAACTATTGCTTTAGTCTTTAAGCTCCACTTTTGTTGCCACAGCCTTTGTTGACGATTTTGCCTTGCTTGGTTTTGAGAAAAAGACTGACTCATAAATGAAACCTGGTTTGCTGCAATTGAGAATCAATAACCTCACCACCAAATTCTACACAAAACTTATTAAACAAGGATTGGCTTTTAGGAGTATTTTAAAACCTAACTTTCTACGTCATGTTCCATAAGGTTTTCATTCCCTTTCGCCTGAGTCTGATTAACGGGCTTGTTAACAATAAAATGGCGTAGGCGTAGCCCATCGTAGATATCGCTTTGTTGGAATACCCCATTTTTCCATCAGATGTTGCGATTTTCTAGCTATACAGCTAAACAATCTTGCTTTTGTAAGGCGAACTTTATGTAAATTGCGTTTGTCGTTATAAACACACAATTTTTTATAATAAAAAATCAAGTGGTGGTCAGCACAGCTTAAGCTGTTGTTATGAATGCTTCAGTTGTGGTTACTATAACTTAAATTTGCGATAAAAATCATTTAGTTGTGCTGACCGAAGAGGCAGGGGAGCAGGGGAGAAAGATACTGAAATTCCCCTGCAAAAAGGGTTTCAAGCTAGGGTATTGACTTTGATAAAATTTGGTGATTTTCGGTTCATGCTATTTTTGTGAGAGTCAAAAATATCTCTCCTGTCATTGCGAGCGGAGCGAAGCAATCCCAGGCGATTGCTTCGCTTCGCTCGCAATGACTACATAAATGTTGCATGAATTTTTACCCCCTCAAAAGGCATAGAGTCAACACACTAGTTTCAAGCCCCTAAATTTGTTTATGGGGTTTCCCCCTGCCCCCTGCCTCTTATTGACCACAACTTAAATTGTTGTTATGGGTATCAAGGCTGTAGTTATAAATGCTTAAGTTGCCATTAAGATCGGAAGTTTGCAAATGAATTGCGAGAATTTACCAGTATTTATCTGATAAAAATACAATTATTTGTGGATTTTGCTGAACAAAATATAGTTTAAGTAGAGCATAGTAACTTTAGAAACTTCATAAACAAGTAAACTATGTCCCGGAAACAACGCATATCCCGCATTTTAGAAAAAGCTGAGTTAAGATCCTCTGGACTAAGAGCAATTGATGTCAATCTGGATTTTGGGGATGCTTGTAACTTAAAAAACATGACAGAATTAATTGGTAAGTTACGTAACAAGATAGAAGCTCTTAATATCGCTTTAATCATTGCTGACTCTTCCAGAGCAGAGATTAAAGAGTTAGAAAAAAACTTAAGCAGTTTATCTGAGAAAATGCTTATGGGAGTTGCTTGTAAATACGGCAAAGACAGCTGCGAATATGAAATGGCAGGTGGTGTTCGCAAAAGTGAACGTATCCGCAGAAGCAGGTTGGGCCGCTTGAAAAAGCTTACACAGCAAGCATCTAGTGAGAGCGCTCAAGTTACGTAATTTTATTTAAGGTTAAATTAAAAGTGTGTGATGCCTACGCACTGATTTCTACAAGCTCAACATTTATTTTTTAATTGCCGCGATTGCCAAGTTTTCCAGAAATAGCTAGAAATCCAATTGGTAATCATGTGAGCGACAATAGGCACTAATAAGTTTCCTGTGAGCAAGGCGCTATATGCCAATATCATCCCGACAATGGTTGCCCAAGCTACATAAGGCCATTGTTGGGAACCACTAAAATGCAAAACGCCAAAGCAAACACTCGATACAATTACAGCCAAGCTATCCAAGCCTAAAGCTGGCAGCATTACACCCCGAAATAATAATTCTTCACTTAAACCTGGTAGCAAGCCCAGCCAAATTAAATCTGGTAACGCTAAGGGTTTTAGTACAACTTCTAGATAATAATCTGCACTTTTGCGGTAGGGAGTCCAAATGCGATAAGCTATGCCACTTAACGCAGTGATGACAAGTCCCAATCCTACACCCAACAGCAAATCTTTTTCATCCCACTTCCAAGAAAATAGGGAAAAGTTACCAAAGTGCAACGATAGTTTGGCGACTATCAACAAAATGATTGCAGTCACTCCCATCGCTCCAAGTACTTGGATGCGTGTCAAATATGGAATTTCTGGCTCTTGCTTGTGTTGTTCAATCACAGGTTTTTTAAGGTGAAAGGGCAGGGAGCGGGGGGCAGGGAGCAGGGGGAAGGGGGCAGGGGGCAGGGAGCAGGGGGCAGGGAGCAGGGAGCAGGGGGCAGGGAGCAGGGGGAGAATGACTAATGACTAATGACTAATTGACTGCAAAGGTGATAATTTAGGACGCAGAGCAGACGGGTTAATGCCTGCTTTGTGTGCTACTAATACACCCACAGCTTCTAAATATGAGTTTACCTGTATAACTTTGATCCCCAACGGTTGGGGAGGAACTTTGATCAGAGTTTTATTTTCTTCGACTGTAATTATTTGGCATCGGCTTTGGCTTAAACTCAGTAAGGCACTACTACCACAAGCAGTTGCAGGTGCGATCGCAGCATCCACTTCATCAGCCCAAATATCTCCTTTTTCTGATGCAGTCGCTCCTTTATCTATTATAAATTGTGGGGCACGACTTAATCCTACAAGCACGCACGGCAAAAAGGTATAGCCCAATTCTTCGGCGGCGGAACGGGGAGATAAATCAGGTTGTGGAGGTTCGCTCAAAAGGGCGGGAGAATGGGCGCAAGGAATTTGAAAGGTTCGCACTAGCAAATGGCTAATTACGGCTTCTGCACCCGCTAAGGAATCAACGCCTTCACCCTGACGATATTTCTGTACTGCTTCCTCATCCATATCATCGGGGAAACGGGCGACAACTGCGATCGCTTCTGCCCCCGCTTTTTTAATTAATATCTCTGCTGCCCGTAATAGACTATCTGGATTGCCAATTGTCCCCCAACTAGCTCCCGATGCTGTAGTCCGCAATTCTACATTTAATGGTGCATCACTAATTACATAATCTGTTAGAGTTAATCCCAGAGTAGCTCTGACTGCATCGGCGGCTTGTATATGTCGTAGCCGTAACTCTGGCTCAATACCTTGGTCTAAAAGCAAACCTACCTTATTGTTGCGGACTGGACGCAAACCCCAACATCCAGAAGCGAATTTGTCAAGCCCGTAACCTTCAACATAGAAAGCATTAGGAAGATTCCAGTATAAACTTGCGCCATTAAGGACATTGGGGTGAGTAATTAGGCGATCGCAAACCTGTGCTATAACTCTAGCAACAGGTAAAGCATCTCCGGCATAACCCCCAATGGCAGCCCCAACCCCAGTTGGTACAATTAAAATAGCGGTGTATGGACGCATATTGAGTGCTGAGTGCTGAGTTATGAGTTTATCAATCAAAAGCCATTAAATACTAACTCCCAATTTCTAATTCTCAACTTTACAACTTCCATCTCTCAACTCTCAACTTCTAACTCAGTACTCAGCACTCAGCACTCACTACTCAGCACTCTTTGTCACCACAGCTTCAACCGTAGCTTTTTGTTCGTCAGTATCCACAGAAGTAACTGCCCAACGCAGAGGTTCGCCTTGTTTCTTTAACTCTGTTTCAATTACTTCTAGTAACTCTGCGGGAGTTTCTTGTAAATCAATTTCTGCGGTAATAAAATGAGTCGTCATTTTGGTAAATCCTATTGATTTGTAGTTTCTAGAGTAGCTGATTTCATCTGCGATGAAATCCTTATGTTATTTATAAAGTACTGAGAGGATGTTTTAAAAGTATTGGGCGAATAGAATGATGCCTCCGGCACGCCAAGGGCGAACGCTACTACACAAACAATAAGAAAAAATTAAGGGTTTTTAACCTGCGGAGGCAGGTTTTGTCTGTGTAGCCGCGACTTCTAGTCGCCAGGCTTTACAAACATCATCTGATAACTGTTCGCTGATTATTTGCCTTTGCCAAATTGTAACTGATAAAGTGCATCTTCTTTTTCCGTCTGAATTTTCAAATCAGAAAGGGGTTTGGCAATACAAAGCAATACGTAACCTTGCTTTTGCAAATCTGGACTAACGCCCATACCATCAGTTTGATCCACAGTTCCCTCGCTTATTTGACCGGCGCAAGTTGTGCAAACACCAGCATTACAAGAACTCGGCAGTTCCAAACCAGCAGCTTCGGCAACTGATAAGATCGTTTCATTTTCAGGAACTTGCAAGGTATGAATTTTGCCTTGGTGATCGATTTCTACGGTGTAAGTTTTGGGCATATACAAAAGAAGCGTGATGCAACGGACAAATTTCTTAGTTTATCTGAATTAGTTAAAAATATCTAGATGTTACTATAAAAATTTTTGACCATAACTCAACCGTATTGAATTGCGAATTGCGTTAGCGTAGCGTAAAGCCAACTCTTAGAGAGGCTGCGTCAACGCTTAAAGCGAGTCCGCAAAAGTCATTGCGAATTGCGAATTACGGCTTTACTGTTACAGCCAAATGTAACCCTAAAGCATCCAACAAAGAATTTAGACTGTAAAACTCAATTTCGCCTTTATCTAATAGCATCTGGTCAAGTTTATTGTAGAGTTCCTTGACTTGTGCAGAAAGCCGATCAACTCCACCATGCGCTTCTATGACATTTTTCAACGCCTTACTTAACATTTTAGGATCGCTTTCTTCTAAAACAACTTCAATATAAGCTGCTGCTTCTAGTGGATTTTTTAAGTCTTGAATCAGTTTTTCATGATAGCTTGTACTTTTAGGCATCATCTCTACTCTTATAATCTTTCCAATATTCCTTGGCTTTAGCAATATCTTTATCTTGAGTACCTTTATCGCCACCACACAAAAGAATAATAATTGTTGACCCTTCCTGCCCAAAGTATATGCGGTAGCCAGAACCATAGTCTATTCTGAGTTCAAAAACACCCTCACCAACTGATTTACAATCACCTAAATTACCCTCCTCTACTCGGTCAAGCCTTGCTCTGATTTTAGCCTTTGCTTTTCTATCCCGCAGAAAGTCAAACCACTCAGAAAAAATATCTATACCATCAAATCTTAAATAATTCCTGATTTCTTTTGGTTGAACTTCCATATTGAAATTTTCCCAAATGCGCGATCGCGTAGGATGGAGAGTGGAAAGTAGTTGGATCTATTACTCGAAAGTTACTTTTGATACCTCTTCCCCTAGAGGACACCTCCCTTTATTCTTGAGGGGGGAGGAGTGGGTGGTTAGCGTGGGTAGCGAGTTGGTCTCTTCTCTTGCATCGAGACTTGTAAACTCTAACATCTAAAGCAATTCGCAATACAAGCTGGTGAGATTTCCATCTTGAAATTTTTTTCAACTTTGCGGGTGTAAATCAACAATACACACTCTGCACAATGTTACAGCATTAAGCCTTAAGGTTACAGCATTAAGCCTTAAAGTTACAGCATTAAGCCAAAGAGCTAGAACATTAAGACTTAAGGTTACAACATTAAGCCTTAATGTTACAGCGATCGCAGTTGACATAGAATACAGACCATTTGTAAGGGCACAGCATTGCTCATTAG
>NZ_JAYGHE010000085.1:0-15961 GCF_034931145.1 Nostoc sp. UHCC 0252
GATCGGCGCAGCAGATTTTTTAATTATCCCCGCCGAAGCATCAGTTAAAGGTTATGGTTCCCTGGTGCGGACACTGGACTTACTCAGTGGCTTGCAAGATGTCGGCGCAACGAATGCCCAAGTATTAGGTGTTTTACCCTTCCGCGACCGTTGGTTTGGGAACACCCAAGCCCAAGAAAGTCGGGCGGCTGTAGATGGAATGCGTGATGAAGTTGGCGAGGGGTCAGTTATACCCTCAATCCGCGAATCAGAACGCTACAAACAAGCCATCAACAAACGTACAACTCTCTCGCAGTTGGGATATACCGACTTGGAATATCCCTTTGAAATTTTAATTGAGAAAATTCACGCTGCACTTGGGGGTAAATAAAAATGTCAGATAACGTACTCAACCAACTACGCAACAAACGCAATCGCTCCACAGTTGAACCACGCCAAGATGCACTCGTTCCCAAAGTACAACCCGAACCCCAAACAGAAGAACAAAACTCACCACAGGAAACCAGCCCAGTTACCGATCCAGCCAACCCAACTGCTACACCAGCAGACACAATCGCTGAACTTCAAGCTGAACTTGAAAAATATCCCGAAACTCGACGACATTCAGCGATCGTCCTTGAAAAAGACCTCGACCAAGAATTAACACGGTTTTGTAAAGATAGGGGAATCACAGTTGAGGTATTTCTAGAAGCTGCTTGGACTTTTGCTAGTGCAGATAACGCACTTTTAGAAAAAATCACCACTGAAGCCAAACGCCGCTACGACCAACGTAAGCGAGTTGGTCAAATTAAACGGTTAATAACTATGTTGAGTAACTCGTCAAAGTAACAGATGTTGAGAAGGCGATCACTAATCGGCGCTGGTTGCCCCTTTGCCAGATAGTCCTAAAGATGAGTCGTCCAATCCAAGTAAGTAAAAAACTGTTATTTTCTCGGACTTAATAATTGCGTAATTGCCAAATTACAGTCCATTTTCTACTATTTTATTCTGCTTCTAACCATCCTCTAATTGTCTCAGCAGATATGCTAAAAAGTGGGTGATTAAATATCGCTTTCAATGCTTCCAATCCCCCAGCTTTTAAGGCAAATTTTAATCTCTTTTTCAGAGTAGCATTGCCTTGAATTTCTTGACGAATCGCCTCTTTAATTAATTGTATAGTTCTCTGGTCGATACAATCGTGTAAAATTATATCAGCAGTTCTTAACACTGCTGTAAAGAGTGTTTGAAACTCGCCTCGTGTAAATTCCCCAGTAATAGGAAGACGTTTTTGTTGTCTACTTTTTAAGTAAACGTATTTGCAATCAATATTATCTAGCTTTGTTTCGCTGTTAATATTCCAATCTTCTATACAAGCACCTGTAAACTTTGCTCCAGTAAAATCGGTTCCCAGCGCATGGACTCGACTAAGATTAGCTTCGCTGAAGTTAACTTCACAGAGATTATATCCACTGAGGTTAAGTCCTCTAAGGTCAGCTTTGCTCAAGTTAGCTCCCCAAAGTGTTGCACCTAATAGTTTAGTCTCCCTAAGTTCAATTTCGCTGAGATCAGCTCCGCTCAAGTTAGTTTCCCAAAATTCTGCGTAATCGAGTCTAGAACCCCAAAGGTTAGCTTTCCAAAGTTTAGCATTAGTGAGATTAGCATGGCTCAATTCAGCATTTTGTAAAATAGCTTGGTTAAGGTTAGCTCCAATCAGCTTTGATATTCTAAGATTTGCTTGTGTAAGGTCAGCCTTCTCCAAGGTAGCACCACAGAGTTTCGCATAGCTAAGGTTAGCTTGTGTGAGATTTGCTTGTGTGAGATTTGCTTGTGTGAGGTCAGCATCCCTCAACGTAGCACCGCAAAGTTCTGCATAACTAAGGTTGGCTTGTGTGAGGTCAGCTTCCGCGAAATTAACTGCCCTAAGTTTTGCATAACTGAAGTCAAATTCCCTAAGACTAGCATGGCTGAGGTCAACTCCTCTAAGACAGGGGATTATGCTTGGATTATTCTTCCTCCACTGATTCCAGGCATCCACACCTTGCTTTAGTTTTTTAAAATGCTCATCTTCCATCATTGCGATTCCTTCATGCCATCGCTTAAATATTTATGCCTTATGAAAACGATTACTGTATCTCACCTCACAGGGCATCTGATTGCGTTCGTTGTATTTTCAATTAAATTGGCTTTTGTTATTGCAACGCTGGACACTCTTGTAACACCGTAATTGTCTCTGGCGGAGCTTTGCTCACAACGCTTCGGGCAGGCGGAGCCTTTCTTTTATACCGTAAGGTGTAGCGACTTCAGGGCGTGGCATGGGCAAGCTGCGGCTAGTGGTTTATAAGCTGCTGTGGACAATGTTTGCTGCACCAGATGCCCAGTGTTTGCTATCAATTTTGATATCAAAGCAGGAAATTACAGACGTACCATTACTAATTGACACCATTAAACTTCCGCAAGAAGTATTTTGCTCTCTACTCCATGTTTTCATTGATGCTCCCCCCTACCCAGGTATGATAGTCGTTATTGGAAAATTGTATTATCAATAACGTAATAGTGAGCATTTATGCCTAACGAGCCAATTTTTGGTGAGCTAGTTAAAGTTGAATTGGAGGCGTGTTTAGATGCACCGATCGCCCGATATTTTGACGCGCAACTTGATAAAGACCCGGATGTGTTGGCGCAGCTGTTGGCAGATAAGCGCAACCCCAATACTCGACGGGCTTATGAAAAGGATTTGAGGGATTTCTTTCTGAAGATGACTTTATTACCGCCAACTGGGGATAGTGTGCTGGAGTTTCTGCACTTGCAGCGAGAGCAGGCAGTGATGGTGGTGTTGAAATATAAGGCGATGTTGATTAAATCTGGGTTGCGGGAGGCGACAATCAATCGGCGGTTGGCGGCGATTAAGTCGTTGGCGAAGATGGGGCGAAAGTTGGGAGTGTGCAACTATTCCCTGGAAGATGTTTCAGGGGAGAAGGTTAAGGCGTACCGAGATACACGGGGGGTTGATAGCAAAGCGATATCTATTGTAATTCAGCAGTTTGATAGAGAAACATTGATTGGTAAACGCAACTATGCGATTTTTCTGGTGCTGTGGGGTTTAGCGTTGCGTCGCCAGGAGATATGTCAATTAGATGTGGGTGACTTTGATTTTTATGGACGCAAGTTGAGGGTTTTGGGGAAGGGTAAGGGAACGAATGAAGAATATTTGGATATGTCAAAAGATGTGGCGGCGGCTCTTGCAGATTGGTTAATTGCTAGGGGTGATTTGAATGGCAATTTACCGATATTTACAGCATTGGATTTTCATAATGAAGGGCATAGATTGACTACGGATGCCATCTATAAAATAGTGGCTACTGCTTTTAAGAGGGCGGGGGTTAAGAAACCAATGTCACCACATAGGGTTAGGCACTCGGCGATTACGGCGGCGCTTGATGCCACCGATGGGAATATCAGAAAGGTGCAGAAGTTGAGCCGTCATGCTGACCCGCGAACGTTGATGATTTATGACGATAACCGGAATAAAGACCTGTGGGAGATGTCGGAATTGTTAACGGGAATGTTGAAGGATTCGGAGGATAAAAATTAAGAAATGCTCCTATTATTGCTTTGAGCAAGCATGAGATAAAAATTATTCGTCTTCTGAAGAATCATCATCCACCATCAAAACATAATCTGCCATCTGCGCTGCTAAGTGAAGAACAATTGGACGAGCTAAGGTATCTTTGTATTGCAATGCCATCCGACGTAATTCATGCGTCAATACTGCCCAATGCCAAGGTTCATCTTCTGGTTGTATACAAGCTACTACTAACTCAAGTATTGCAGGGTTTGACCAGTGGAGTTGAGGTTTATGAAATTTACTGAAATCGAGTTTTTCCTTTGGCATTGTATTAGATTTTTGCCCAATACTAAGAAATATACGTTCATTGCTGTCCGTCTTAAATAGCCCCTCTGTCGCCACACTTATTTGTTCAAGTTCCATCAAATTATCAAACAACTTTACCTTCTGCTTCTCTTTATCATGCAGAGCATACCATTCTGGAGTTTCTCCATTTTGGCGTACCCGAACTACGCGAACTTTTGGCATCATTTGAGGAGATTCGGTGCCAAAAACTATCCCTTCTTGAGATATTTGTGTATCTTGTAGCCATGCCCAATACCTTCGTATGTTTTGGGCATCACAGAAGAGTAATGTATCTTTACCTCTTAACTCTTTGGTTTGCAGCATTCGTTTGATAAATCCTTTTATCTCCTTTTTCAACTCGTTGTTATCTCCTGTAATAGATGTTCCTTTTGTGTTTATTTGCCTTAAAGCTTCATCGTAGGGTATCCAATCAGATAGACCATTGAAAGTGGCTTCAATTATTTGAGAGTCTGAACGCATTTTTACCATAACTGGGATGAGTTGTTGTTTCCCATGAGCGCTGGTTTTAGAAGTGCGGTTAACCAAGAATAAACCAACGTAAGTAAGAGGTTCAGGAAGAATTGCTGATGGAATAACTATACGAGGCAGAGCTATCTGTACTCCCAGCGACCGCAGTAGGTCTAAAAAAGAAGTTATCGCTTTCTGCGGTAGCTCTTCTTGTAATCCATTAATTTCATTCTGTTCGTATCTGTTTAACTCTCTTCCTTTATCTTTTGCTGCCTTTTCATATTCCTTTTTTAATTCCTCATGTTCAGGGACAATAAACTTAGATACCCTGTCAATTTTCTCTTGAGCAAAGCCTAAGCGAATAACTGCTTGGGGATCTGTCCATTCAGGTTTCCAATGATTTTCCCCATAAAGTTCAACTAATACCCCTACCTTACCTGTCACAGGTGGCATTTTATTAACAGTTTCTGCTACCTCATTGATTCGGATGTTGATAGCTTTTTTTCTTTGTTCGGAATTCGGTCTTTTTTTCGGATCTATAGATAAAGGTAAACGTTCTGCTAATTTCCCTATTCCTTGCGTGCGTAAAGTTACAGTCAAATCTATATCTGGTAAGTTATGAACACCTGCTGTCGCTGTTTTCAATCCCAGGCAATACCATACTGCTTTTATAAGTGCATCGCGTGTTGATTCGTTAATATACCAAATTTCAATGGTTAGCTCTTTGCCAATACAGTTACGTATGGCTTCACCAAGCCTTTTACTCTCTGAGCGGAGTTTTTCTGTAAATTCTTCTAATAATTTCTCGGATCTAATTTTAAATTCTTCATCTATTTCGTCTTCTTTTTTATGAAACTCATTCCTCTCTGATTCTTGTTTTTTCAAAAGATTTTCGTGTCTAGATTGGAATTGTTTATCTGAAATATTAACTTTATTTTGAAGTTGCTCTCTCTCTAATTCTTGTTTTTTTATTAATTTCTCATACCTAGCTTGAAATTGCTCCTCCGATTCCGCTTTTTTTCTTTTTGGTATGCCCATAGTCCAAGATGTACCATCCGGTTTGGGTAAGTCAAAGATTTGAGCAGATTGCTTGGTATTTATTTGATAATTAAACCGCTCATATCCTATTAGTTCCCAATCATCTTGTAATAACAATGCAATTTGTTCAGCGAATTGACGGCGGTTAATTGGTGGCAATCCTTTCCCTACTTTATGACCGGGAATCATACCATCTTTGTAGGTAATACAAAGATTAGGAATATCTTGGAGATTAAGTGCTTGTATCGGATTAGCTAAAATTTGTTCTGGAGTGTATGGAAGAGGGTTGAATTTATCTAACAGATTAGCTAAGTTGTTAGCCCATTTAGGCTCTCCTTTCCATACCAGTGGAGCTACTTGAAAATATTCGGTATAACCGTAAGGATTTAATCCCTTCCCCCATTTAAGCTTGGTACGAATATACACAGAACTAGCTTGCCTTCCTGGTAGCAAACGCGTATCATTTATACTGCACCACCGCCGGATACTCATATCGCATTGCAGTTGAGGATATGGCTGGAATGGAACCGTTTGTACTTTCAAAGTTAGAAATATTGAATAATAGTAAGTACGTTTGTTTTGTGTGTACTTTAGCGGAGGCCAAGATATCAATTCTGCTCCTGATCCCTCCAATGGCGCACAGCGATAGAACTGAATTATTTCATCATTTAATTGGAACTTCAACTCTGGTTTGCTCAGTTGCGTTGCAAGAATATCAGGCAATAGAATGAACCCATCTACATCTTTGTCTTCGTTAATATTGGCAGTTCCATTAGGGTGATTTTTCCATAGTTCCGTTTTTAGAGTCACTGATTCCCACTTTAAATTGTCAGGGGACAACAGCTGCATTACAGCTTGTCGTTGCTCAAAGGTTAACCCCCTCTTGTACTTATTTGGAGTTTCATCTGGAAATTCAGTATCTAACCAATGAGAGAGAATTACTGATAATTTATCTGTGGAAATTTCAACTGGGCTATATAACCAAAATTTATCCCAAATTTTACCAATGTAAATTAAACCAGGGATGCTTGCCCGCAAAGCAGCATTGAGTGATGATATAGGAATCCCTACTTTGCCTTCATCACGGCTGTCTCTCTCTGCTAAAATTTTTTTTAATCGCTCTTTGGCCGCCTCTGGAAATTTCAGTGCATAAAAAATTTTAGCGGGTAAGTTATGTTTGAGTCGGAAAGCACACAGGCGGATTTTGTTGTATTTAGGTAATGACATAAATCAAATTATGTGTAATTTTGTGAAATGTTTACGGAAGAACGTCAGAAAAGATTTTTAGTTTTGGCGACCGCTTCATAAAATGGGCGATAAAGAGCTTGAACTATCTGCCTATCCCGTTGGGTAATCAGAGGATCATCCTCCTCAAAATAGGGTTGTAGCAAATCTCGGATGCCAACAAGGATGCTGGTTGAAGGGGTATCCTCTTGTTCATTCATCTGTGCAACATTAAGTCCAAACTTGGCATCGCACCAGAATAGTTCTGCATTACTACTACCACGAATAAGACGACCTACCACCTGCCAGAGTGAAACGGCAATATCCCAATGCATAGCAGATAAGTTTTTCTCATCAAGAGTTCTTAGCCTTACTGGTAGGTGTAGCAACCGCAGCCATTGACGATAAGCTGTGTCTCGAAAATTAGTACCTAAGTCCTCAAGATTTTCTCCCCCAAATGTCTTATAGTTTTCAATTGCCCAACGGTTTATGGAGTGAATCGCATAACTGAGGTCATCAGGACTTGGGTGGGGTAAAACCAGGAAGTAAGCTGCCCCAATTACTGCCATTCCTTTCTGATCAACAATATTGTGACCACGCTCAATCGCTTTTAGTGGAGCTATCAGAATTACCTTGTCAGGTTTGTTGGCAAACTCAGATACTCGTCCTCGTTGCAATGTGTTATGTGTTTCATTCTCTGAGTCATCATCTAGCCACTCAGATTTATTATCATCTCTCGTTAAAGCTATAACTCGATTTCCCCACCTCAGACGAACTAAATGGTCGTGGACTATTTTTACTTGTTCATAGCTATTGACTACCAACAGTATTTTTCGTCCTTGAAGGTCTGTTAGTTTTTGCTCTAAATATTCTTCCTCTACTAACTTGGTGACAATTTTCTCCAAGTTATTCTGTTTTTTATCCCCTGTTCCTGACACAAAGATTGGTTGATTTTGGTCATCATATAAGGGTAAAAACTCAGAGGAGATTGAAAATCCCTTATTAGTATTTGGTGATAAAACTCCGGTTACTGGTACATGAACATGGTATGCCGGAGATTTACCCGCCCAACTGGTTCCTGACATCAGCAATATGTGGGGACTTGCTATGTCGTCGCTGGCGAACAAATCATTGAAATGTAGAAGTGACCAACGACCAATGCCTGTGCAACGGAAAAACCGGAGACTTCCTAACTGTTCTTTATAAGATTTATGGTACTGGAATGCCAACTGATTTCCCATTGGCATCGCGGGAATTATTGCGTTGTACTCTGCGGGTGGTGCTTGAAACCACATTGAATCTTCTGCTTCCAGTTTGAGGATGTCTTGTACTTGTCTCCAGTGACGCATCATAAAGTCAAGTTTGTTTTGTAGAACACAGACTAATAATGCAAACTCTAACTTAACGGCAATTTCTTGAATATTCTCTGTTTCTAAAGGAATAGTGGCTTGTTTCTTGACCCACTCAATAAGGGCATTTTTCCTGCCACTAGCTTTGTGAGTGAGGGTAAAAAGTAGATCCTTGTCGTTGTCTAAATTATTTATATAAGGTTGAAATATATCCTTCATTAAATTATCGGCGTTTTTAGTTCCGACTAAATCAATAGCAACTTCTCGCAATAGCAACCAATCGGTAAAATATTTTTTACTATTTTGCCATTGAGATAATTCAGGATAATCCCCTCCTAACATCCGATAAATTTGGTCTGTCACTCGTTTAGCTTGTTGGCAAGCATCCCACCAATCACTGACGATTTTTTCTCGAAGTGGTTGAGAATTTTGACGCACTAATTCATCTTCGACTTTTTGTAAAACTTCATCCAACCAAGCATCTCTTGTCGGTCGGCGTAATGTCTGATCTGGGCTAAATGCTTTATCCAAATAAGCTTGATATTGGTCTACTTCATCCACAATTACTAAGTCACTATGCCTCCAAACCAACTCAGCATAAAGTAAACTTTCTTGGTTTATCTGTTGTGGCACCCTGCTGTAAACTAGACTTCCCGGTGTAGCAATCCAGATGGAAGCTTTTACTAAGTCACGTTCTTTTTGGTGGTAAGAGCATACGCTGTAAGCAGGACAAGCCATTTTCCCTTTTGGTGACTCTGACTGTTTCTCATCTGCCTCATTATTTTCTAGGTCTGTGGATTCTGATTTTTTAATAAGTTGTAGAGATACACAAGGTTGTTTTCCTATTTCAAACGGTTTTGACATTTCTGGGTTAACCAGACCGCTCAACAAGCAAGTATTACTTATCCATTGAAAACCGGGATGTGCTTGATTGAATGGTTCTTCAGTATGGTTATTATAAACAGCTTGATGCAATCGATTAATATGGCTCTTTCTGTTGGAATTTCCTAAAATTGGAGCAACATCAGTTACTCCTACATCAGCAAAAGTCTTTGCTAATTCAAATATTTGAAGGACATCTCCTACGATTAACGTGATGTGTAATTCCTTTCTTGCTGCCCAGACTGCCAGGACTTTCATTAAGTTGGATTTGCCTGATGATACCATTCCAACTAGATGCATCATCTTATTGATGGTTAGGGATTCGACTCGGAGTAGACAATCATTATCACCAAATACCTGTAATTTGACATTCTTTATCCAAGTTTTCCACTGTGATTTTAGCCCTCGTTTCCTACTTTGTCTGTCCATCCATGCTGCGGTATCTTCCAGTTCTTTCCAAGTTATACAAAGTGGAGCGCGTTGGGGTTTACCACTTAAATTGTGGCTATTTGGTGGAGACTTTACAAGGGCAGAAGGGATGGTAACTGTTTCTATGATTCCATTTACTTCACACTTATATGTTTGGTCAGCCTCTGCCCATTTTCTTTCGCGCCTTTTCAATAATGGAATAGGAGATTTTAATATCTTTGCGTATACATTAAATCTAAAATTTGCAGTTGTTATATTGCTGTTGACTTGAAACTCTTTTAGAGACTCAGATATTTCATATCCGCGCTGGTCTGCGGCGGAAGAGCAATAATTCTTTAGTGCTTCTGTCCATAGATATGGTCTTCTGTACTCTGTCAATAAATGACGACCAGAAGCATACATTTTATGTTGCGACTGACTCCAGTTTTGAAATTCTGGGATAGAGAAAAGATAACCAGTCAGCAATACCCATAGACTACTTGCGGGAGCATTTGGAACTAAGGAGCTTAATAAGTACAGTCCTAACTCCACATCACATAAGTTTTCGTCTAATCCTTCTTTAATTAGTCGAGTCCGCCATTCTTTGGTATTTCTCATAATTGACAAGTTTTTAATTTTTTCTCAACTGCTTTCAGAAAAGTCTCTTCAAACATTATCTGAGACTTTTTTAATTTAACTGGACAGTGATTTATGAACTCTTGAATATACTCGTCTCCATATTCTCTAATGTCATCAGCAAATACAAAAAAGGCTTCGTGGTATGGCTGATAGGTAAGTCTAGGGATAGGCTCGTTAACCTTCTTAGCTAAGTTATATGCAGATTCCCAAAACTTTACGTCAACTGCCCAGACTGTTTTATCAGGAAAGACAATATGCAGGTCGTATTTATCAAAATCAGGATATAGAATAACTTCTAATCCTAACTCACTCATACGTTTTTCTATTCTTAGTTCTGCACACCCAGGTCGATGAATAAAATATCGCAGCCCTTTTTTGAGCCATAAAACTTGGTCATCTTTATCACATTCAAAAGGAACTGCGGCTTTTTTTTGTTTAGCGCAATGTTTGTTCTCACACTTTAATTGATTGTCCACAGTCCGATGCATTAACCCACCACAGTGACCACAGCAGTAAAACTTTCCCTGTTTTTTGTAAGAGGCTGGAGCTTCTTCATAACTATCTTCTAAGACTTTTTGTAATGGCTTGAGTTGCAGAACAGCTTTAATATCTCGCTCTCCCTTTGTAATCACAGAGTTGGTAACAAGTAAGCGGCGAAAATCTACATATAGGTTTGGGTCTTGTGCGGATTTTCTAAAAACTTCTTCCATGACCTCTTTTTGAATCCGCTCGGCTTCGTTAATATATGACCCATCTAATTCAATACAAAATCCACTAGGCTTTTGGTCTTCTACAAATTGAACATCCTTCCACTCTTCTGGACAGTCAATTTCAATAGTCCAATCTCTAATAGGATGTTCTGCCCAGTTACTGAGGAAATCTGGAATTCCTTGAGGTTGTGTTTTATTTTGCATCACACAAATAGCTTGTAATTTTTCTACTCCCAGTTGCAGAACTACTGGATAAGGAAAAAGTTTTAGCTTTTGCATTTGCTGTGCATACTGAACTATTCCCTTAGCTATCTGACGCAGGGTTGATTCATCATCTGTTGTCTTTACCTTTTTTGAGCTAGCCTTTGTATCAGGTTTATCGCCTGGCACGTAGGAGTTCATGTCAAATCTTCTCTGTCCAGATGGCGTTCGGATTGCATTAATTTTGCCCGCAGCTTCCCATCGTCTCAAGGAGTCCACGCTTACTCCCAGCCGTCGTGCTGCCTCATTTGGGCTTACATACTCTGAAATTGGTTTTTCCTCAATTATTGTTCTTTACTATAATGCATTTATCTAGATTTTCCTATGCAAACCTATGCAAAAAATATAATAATTACCAGATTATGGGCTATATAACTTACAGATAAAGGCTTCTGGCTCTTCAAAGAAACCTTTATGAGGCAATGCGCTCCGCGCAATCGCACCCTCAGCAAGCTAAAGATGGGGCGGCAGTCGGCGGCTGGCTCTTAAGGCGATTGATGCGTTAGCAGCGTTTTGCCCAAGTGGTAAGCCGGTTTGATACCAATACAGCTGATTCATAGCAGTAGAAAGATTTTGCTGCAAATCTTTACAAGATTTGGCATCTCATGGAGATTAGCCGACTGCGGCAAGAAAATAAAATATTTGATATTTTACTAATAGTGTTGAATAAATAAACTATGGCTAAAAAATATTATAAGAATAAGGCAACAGGAAATTATGGAGTTTTAGAAGGAAGTGGTCTTTCTGCTTTTGCAACTAGAGCTAACCAATCTTCAGTTAACGATTACTTAAACCTTAGAATTTTAATTGGTATAGGTGGAATGATTGAACTCAGTTCAAGAACAAAACAAGTTCATAGCAACGATTTAATAGAGGTTACTGAAGATGAAGTTGTAAGAACATTGCTAAATATCTAAAAATATGTCTATGTCATCTACACATAATGTAAGTTTAGTTCGGTTTCGGTACACCAGTGATGAGGATGCTGTAAAAGCAAGACAATGGAATCCACAAAATATAACTTTGATTGAGGGGCAGCCCTACTTAGATACCTCTGAATTTAATCAAAATAATCCAAATAACTATGTTGTTTTATTTAATGCAGAGCTTGAACCAAGCTTCACAATTCCCTGGCTAGGTCAGCAGCAAAATAAAAACCTTGCCATTTTACTAATACATTATGATCCATTAAAAAAAATAAAACAACAGTTACCACCTGGTCAAAGAATAAAAAACTTACTTGAGCTTAATAAAGGTCTTCCCGAAGAATATCGGAAAGATATCAAAACATTTAAAGAAGAGATGCAGGAAGTGGGTACAAAACTCGGTATAGAGATAGAAAATATGGTAGATAAATCCGACTTAATTGTTTGTTGTTGGGGGGAATTTTTAGAACGACCATACCAGCAAAAACACATTTATCAGGGTAAAAGTTTTGGAGAGGTCTTTATATATAATCAAAATACAGAAAAAATGGGAGTACAAGGACGACCTCAGTATTAGTTAAAAAAATTAAACAGGCTATCTCAACAGAGAAATATCTATAAGGGACAGCCTTCATCTCTAATTAAATTAACTTTAAATAATTTCATTAAATCTAATATGGTAATTGCTTTCTCGATCTAATAATAACTGGCTATTTATTGGCTGATTTATTATTGGTGTCTAGCGGACACGCTTAAGACACTTGGTGTCTGGGCGGTGTCTGGGGTAGTGTCTGCTGGTGTCTATACTAGATAAGGCTTTCAAGCTTTGGTGTCTGTGGTGTCCGGTGTCCAGTGTCCGCTAAAAATGGGCGTTTTTGGGGCTAGACACCAGACACCAATCGCAGTCAAATTTGATTGAGCCTGATAACACCCTCGCCTATCCAGTCCGCCAATCCTGCCCCCACAATTTCATACATCCAGCCCTTGATTTGCTCAACACTAAATCTCTCACCGTTCACTTTAAAGTTGCCTTTGAACTCTCTTACATCAGCTTCAATTCGTTCAGTTCTGGTGAGATATTCATACAACTTTTGCGCCTGGGGTGATAGTTTCTTAGGTTCATCTTGGGTGTCACCTGCTTTATTACCAAGATTGAATTCCAGTTCATAAATGCGCTCCAAAGTGGCTTTATCGATAGGGGGATTGGGGTTAGATTCTGCTGGGAGAGCGTCGCTAAAGTCAGATATTTTCGCTGTCATTTTGGGCAGATTAACATCAAGCCATTCGTTAGAACTATCGAGTTTTACCTTAGCAAAACCAGTTGATGAAGGCTGTAGTGTAACTGGATCTACTTCTGCCAAACATTCAACTTGGAGCATCTTAGAAACCAGATTATGTAATCCCTTAATGCCAAATAAACACGTCTGGGTGTTGTTGTGAGCTACCACAGTAATGGGCATCTCTTGTTTGCGGCTTTTAGTAAGTGCAAGCTTGCCGAATTTGTCTAACAGTTCTGCATCTTTAATGAAGTCGCCGTATGTGGTGGCCTCCTCACAGATTAAAGACAAAGCTTTACCTTCTGCCCAAAGTTTCTGCCGCCATTGCGACTCACTCAATGATGAATTATTAAAGGTTTTTAACCGTGATTCCAGTTCACTAACGTAATCGCGGATCTGTTGTTCGATATCCTCCCAAGAGTGGTAACTTTCAATCCCTCGCCATTCACTACGGTTCGAGTCGGGGTCAAGGACAATCACACGGTAGCCGGCTTGTTTTTTGAGTTGGATTACATAACGGGCTAGCCAAGATTTACCGCCCCCTTGGTTGCCCCAAATTAAGCAGGTCTGCTTGACTAAATTCTGCACCCATGCGACAGGGTTGAGTATTGGTGCAATCGCTTGGCTGTCTGCCCCAGTAACCTTGTCGTTGGGGTCAATTGTCCCCTGTAAAGTCTGACTACCTTGTAGATAGGGCGTTTTCATCTCGCGCAACTGCTTAATGTAATCTGCTTTCTGTTGCTCGGTCATCCCAGCCGTTTGCGCCTCGAAAAGTGCATCAGTTGCCTCCATTTGGGTAACTTCAATTTCCGTGTGGGCGTAAATCTCGGCTTTTTGAATATCCACAGTGCGATCATTGGCGATTAGATCCAAGTCGGCTTGCAATTGGACTTCTGCGATCGCAACGTCTCGGCAACTCTCTAGTAGCTCGGAACGTGCAGCCATCTCAGCTTTTGCAGCATCCCGTTTTTGGGCTATGTCTTCAAAAACTGCTCTCTGTTTCTCTTCCGATTGGCAATGGCGCAGCATCCACCCAGCAAGCGCAAACCCCAGGAATCCCCCAAAACCCCAAAACGGTTTATATGGGTTAGTCGCTTTGACTAAGCCGTTAACTCCGGTTGCTGCATCTCTGACAACTTGGCGGGGCATTCCAGACAGTTTCCATTCTTGCCAGTAGAAGGGGGTCATGCGAAACGGTCGGTTATCTTTATCCCGACACACCAATGTTTTTGAAGGGGTTTTGATGCAGAAGTAGATCCGATCGCTGCTCGTTCCCTGCCATGCCATTGCAGCTGATCCAATACCTACAGTCAAACTCAGCCCAATGGCAACAGCTTTTTTATCCATCGGTAGGCGACCAAACCACAACATTAAACCCGATTGTTGCGACTCGGATAACTGTTTATGTTTGTCGGTTAAATAATTCATTTCCTCTGACTTCCACCAAATAGAAAAATCATTAATATCGCTAGAAATATGCCCACTCCTGCACCATCCATCCAACTTGAAGATTCAGCAGTTTTTGGCTTATAAACCGACTCAATAGAAGTCTTAACTGTGCTAGTAGAAGTTCTCGCTTCATTCCATTCACTAATCGGTTCATTGAGGGCACATAACAACGCTAATGAAGCACTGCAACCAGTCATTAAATTAGTGACGAAACGGTTGTTCCCTTCACCTGTTGCAGTGGCAGTAAAATACAAGTGTGCAGTACCCACAGCAAGGAACATTCCAACTGGGTGAACTTGCAATAGATGAAAGGTGAAAATAACTGCACTATTTAAACAACTGCCAGCGACAATTTCACAGGCGTTACCAGCACGTCTAAATGTTCTACCTCTGTTATTTTCTGGCAGTGGTGGTAACTGTTCGGGTTGTTGATGCTGCTTAGTTGATTGTGGTGTTTGTGCCAGCCCTTCATGCAAGAAAGGGCTGACGCTATGAGGATCTTCATTTCGTTTCCTTACTAGCATCAGCCTTTGCCTTTTAACTAATAGTTATCTGTCGCCTAGTTTCTGCCACAAGTTACCCAACATCGCACCCCAACCGCGAACTGTTCCCGTTGCAGAAACACTAGATGCTGGTGCATGATTTTGGCTAGTAACTGGTATGACTTCTTGGGGTGTAAGATTAGGCTCTAATGCCCTTGAGCCAAATCTTGCACGGGCTAACAGTTGTTGTCTTTTCTCTCTCAGTCCTGTTGTGATGGCTTGACGTTCAGCTTGCACAGTTTGCTTATTTTCTATGCTGCTGATTTTATTTTCATGCCGCCATAATTCAGCTTGTAAGTCGTGATGTAATTGGGCTGCAACTTCGGCTAGTCCGTGCTTACGTTTTTGGTCAATTCGCAGCAAGTCGGCTCTATCTTGGGCATCTATTTTACTCATTTCTGAATCAAATTCCGAATTGAGTTTGCGAATTTTGGCGATAGCACCCGCAACATGAGAGCCGTATTGTTTACGAAGTTCAGTCCAAGTGACCTGCCCTTTGGTCAACTTCTCCATCGCCTCAAAGACCACTTTTGCATTGTCCAGAAATGGCTCTAATCGGTCAGATAATTCTTGGGCGTTATTCGCATAATCCGCAAACTGTTCGAGCTTATTTATATCAGAGAGATAGCCCAGAATATCAGACTCAAATCCTCCCCAAGATTGTGCTTTCTCGTCGATATGCGAACTATGACCAACTACCGGATTACGTATTGCAAAGTCCATTGCGTTCTTCTCCTAATAAGGTATGTTGTCGTAGTCGATATCGCTAGACCCTTGGGGCAATTCATCCCAATAACCCATCTCTTCAAATCGGTTATAAATTCTCGTTGCTAATTGCCTTATGGGGTCGTCAAAATCTTCGGAAATTAAATCAAACCTGTTCTCACCAAACGCCAAGA
>NZ_JAYGHE010000085.1:16313-29900 GCF_034931145.1 Nostoc sp. UHCC 0252
TTTACGCCTGCCCTTGGAGTCGTTAAAAACGAAAGGTTCATTGACTCGACAATTAGACCGATGGCTGTAGCGCAGTTGTTGACCACGGAATTCATAGAGGTGGTTACGTTGCAAAGTTGTCGTTTCTAACATTTGCTCCCTCAAACCTGCGAATAAAACTCGATATTTAGGATGGCTTCGTGAATCTCCATCAAGGCTTGCACTGCATCACCCAGACGCAGGTCATTCGATGTACTGAACCGCTCGGACGCTTCGATTTGTTTGTAATTGGGAGATGCTTGCACGAACCTTAAAGTCTGTTCGCAACCGAGGATAATGGTCATGATTTCGGTTGTTGTTAGCGATGGTTGTGTCTGCATTGTGTCGCTCATGATTTATTTAATTACCTTCCCTATCGCCAAGTTTTCATTCCAATCCAAGTCGGCACAGTGCCATACTTTTCGCAAAACTTTGATTTAGACAATTCATCTTCTAGTGGACAAGCCAACGGTGAAGCCAGCGCCACAACAATTTCAGCGAATTCGTGAGGCTTGCACAAGTCTCTTTCATGTTCATCATTAATCGGTCGAAAAATAGATACGTGTCCCGTTGGGTCTTCGTCGTCAGCTTGCCAACAAATATTTACGATTCGTTCTATGGTCATGACTTCTTTCCTTTTCTTTGAGCTTTTATCGGTGCGGTTGGCGCTTCTGGCTGGTTCGGCTTTTGAAGTACATAGCTGATGGCCCCTGCACCACCCACGGCTGCGGCGATGGTGAACATATTGTTACGACCGAAGTATTGGACTCCGAAATAGCCAAGGGCTAGAAAGCCAAGGGCAGCAACAGAGAATCCAAGTGTTTTGTTGATTTTCATGGTTACGCTACGAACAAATCCTCAAAGTTACTTAAGCTATCGGGTTGGGACTGGTCAGTTAGAGCAGGTTGTTGCTTCTGCTGACAGCAAAGTGAATTTTTATCTCGGAAGTAAGCCCTTAAAATCCAAGTCACAGCAGAGGTCAGGTCATCGGTGAGAAGCAGTTTTTCCGCCTCAGCTTTTACGGGGTCAATCAAATCTTTGGGGATGCAAACCCGGTTATCTTTCGCCATGAATTAAACCTTCTTTAGTGATGCAACAGCTAATTTCAGTAACCCAATTGCATTGGCCGTTTGGGAATTAGGAATCTGTGCTATTCCTTGCCTAGATGCGATTGCACTAACCGATGGCAGCATTGCACCGCCACCCACAAGGTAAATAGCATCCAGGTCATCAGCGCGGGATTGCAAATGCTTCCACGCAGGCACTAAACAAGATGCAAGCCATCCCTTAAGTTCGTCAGAGTAAATGCTTGAAAACTCCCAATTGGTGGTTCCATAAACAAAATTCTTGCTCATCCCCTCTCGGATCAGATGAGGGTTAGCTGGTTTACCAAGGTGGCGACGGGTTTGGAGGTTATTCGCTATCGTCTCACAAAGATGGTGAACGCCTACTGTGTCAATCTTGCGACTATTTTGTAATAGTTTGTTGCCTTCAAATATTGAGGTGATCGTAGTTCCATGTCCCAGGTCAATGAGCGCGACTTTCTGCTGACCAGGGGCGCGAGAAACTAACAATGCTCCTACACCTTCCTCTGTTATTTGACAGGTGATATCAACGTTTACAATATCTTTGCCATCAAACTTGACGATGTGCTTACCTTGCAAGGCTTTCTTTAGATCATGGGCAAAGGCTTGAGAGTCATGCAATGAAGCGACTAAAAACAAGTTATAGCTCTGCTGTCTAGGAGTTTGAGCAATTGCACCTAAAAGCATTTGCAGCCCATAAGTAATCTTGTTTTTGAAGTCATCAACAATGCGTCCAAATGACTGCTTACAGTAGATTTCGGCAGTCTCTCCAATCAACCACTTAGAGCCAGATAGATCAGATCGTTCGCCTTGAAGATATTCGACTACCGCACCGTTGCCTAAGCTTTCGTAGTCGTTAGAGTCCGTTTCAATGACTTGTTTAAAGTAGGAGGGAATAAGTATCTCTCCTTGGGGAAAATGTAGTTTAGAATACCCGTTACCACAATCCCAAGAAGCAGGGGTCAACGATGGGGCTAATGTCCCTAATGTGGGACTTGATGCCAAATCTACCATCTGATTGAAGTCCTTAAATTTGTTTCAATTTTTCGTAAAACCTTTATGGTGAAAAAGCTTTAGATATCTGCGGTTACTGTTCTATCCGAATTACGGGGTCTGTTATCCGCTTCCATCCGTGGGCTTCTTTACCACTTGTGGGTTCCTTGACCGTGTTAATGCTATATTAATCTACAGGTACATCACTTGTCAATATAGTAGATAAGTGATGTAATTTGAAAAGAGAGATATTAGTAGCTCATAATGTCTATCAAATGGACAAGTGATGTTATTAATGGCTACGAAACGACCCAGAACAACTATTAGTTTTGACCCGGAGGAGTATGAACAACTGCGGCGATGGGCTGAATCGGAATTCCGAACCATCCCGCAACTAGTAAGCGCAATAGTCAAAAAATCGCTTCTTGAGCGATCGGAAGATTTAAAACCAGGCGATAAAGCATGAGTTATTGCGTGGGTGGATACAAACCCTCGCCCATTGCATCAAAGAAAATACCCAAGCATTCAAACTGCTTGAGTACAAAAAAAAGGAGTAGCTCTTGCTGCTTCGGGTGCGCTCAGTTAGATGATGAGGCGAACACCAAGAACGATTTGCCGTCGTTCACGAGTAGTCAACAAAAACTACAACCAGATTAGTTTTTATAATTGTTCACCTTCTAACCTAACAGAACGCGGCGACAACGGCAAAGAACTACTCCAAAAAACACAAAAAATATATGGAGTAGTACAAATGAATACGCTAGAAATGCAAAGTGCGCCCGGACTGTTAGATCATGGCGCAACCCCGAATATTTCTGAACCGCTTAAAATAGCACAATCTGCCCCAATTAAGCAAGAGTGTGTAGAAAATAAACGCCTTGAAGATACACCACAAAAAACTAATGCCTCAAGAACTCAACAGGCATTTGAAAAATTCGACATCCGAAATTTTCAAGACCAGCTAGAACCGTCCAAAGCTAAAAATAAGTTTATTTGTCCAGTTTGTGGCGGGAATGACTTATCTATTGTCCCAGAAACAGGGAAGTACAGATGCTTCAATAATTGTGAGTGTAAGGACATCAGAGAGGCGATTAAACCCTGGGCTGAAGTGGTGGCAGAAAGGGCAGGGGCTAATTACACTCCATCCCTAAACCGTTTGGCAGCGAAGCCCAAAAGAATCTTGCCCAAAAGTGCGCCAATTCCAGATGGTGAATTAGCACTGGTGATGTTGACCCAAGCGGCGACTGACATACCCCAAACTCAAAACATAACTTGCAAGCTCCCAAAGGGAATACCAGGGAATGCAACACAAACAATCTACCCTTACTCACAAACCCAATGGGTAATTCGCTATGAATGGGCGGATTATATCAAAGAGAAAGGAAAAGATAAATCCTTCCGCCAATGGCACAGGCTTCCAGATGGCACTCCAGAGATGAGAAAAGGGGATGAACCCTGGAAAGCTTACCGCATTGATGAAGCGATCGCTGCTAGTAAATCTGTACAAGGAACCCCGGCACTACTCCAACACGAAGGGGAGGGGTGCGTGGAAGTTGGTCGAGAGCATGGGCTTGCTGGGATTACGTTTCAGGGGAGTGCATGGGATAAAAAGACTATCACCCCAGAATATCAACTCCTGAAGGATTCAGGTATAGGATTAATTGTTTTTCTGCATGACGCTGACGACACTGGCTTGAAAAAACTTCAAACCTGCCAGGACTGTGCAGCCGAAGTGGGAATTTCATTGATCGGAATTAACCCTCACGACATCTGCCCCGATTTACCATATAAGTCAAGTGATATCAAAGAAATCTTGGCACAGATGGATGTAATAGAGTTTATCCATAAATTAGAAAAGCAGATCCACGCTGCCGTCGCAGCGCGTGAGCAACAGGCAGAGGTAAATGTAAGTGATGATGACAATCGGTCAAACGATGAAGATCCAGTTGTCAGCTTCATTCAAATTGCCTTCAAAACCCTCTATGGGGATAAGAGTTGGATTTGCGCTGCGGATAGACTCTACTGGCATACTGGCAACCACTATAAACACTCCCCAGACTCTAGAGAAACTAAGCGAATAACTGACTTCTGTAACTCTTTTGCAGTTGAAAATGAGCAAGGTAAAAAATCCTATCCCTACGCCTCACCCAGTTCGGTCAAGAAGGTTTTGGAATGGGCAAAAATGCGAACGGTAATTGAGGCAGAATTACTCAATCCTCCTGGGGTAAATTGCACCAATGGGATAGTCAAGGTTGAGTGGGAAGGCAGAAATTTTACAGTAAGACTAGCCCCACATACACCGGAGGATTATTACATTTATGAACCATTGATTGAATATAACCCTAATGCTGACGATACATATTGTGAGCAACTTTTAGCTTGTTTAGACAAGCCACAACAAGAAATATTTCTGAGAAATATTGCTGCATCCCTTGACCTTCAAACTGTTAGAAAATTTAGAGGGAGAGAGGTAAAAGCAATGTTTGCAATTGGTCTTGGTTCTAATGGTAAAGATGCTCTGCGCGAGTGTGTATCAACGATTTACGGAAAGAATGGATTAACTTCTGTCTCCTTGGGTGACTTCCAATCCTACGACGAAGGCAGAAAGTTCGGGTTAGCTCCACTTATATATAGTCGAATTAATTGGGCTTCTGAAAACCCACAAACATCGAGGATTGACAGACTCCAAAGTTTAAAATTATTTGTCACTGGAGATACATTACACTGCGAACAGAAAGGGAAAGACCATATAGAGTTTTCTTCTAATGCAATAGGTATTTTCAACTTAAACGAAACTCCCGCTTTTCAGGGCGTAATACAAGCAATCAAAGACAGAATTGCAATCTTAGAATTCAAGAAAACCTTTGTAGATAATCCTGACCCAAATAATTCAAACGAGATAAAAGGCGACCCCCGATTTCGCTATGACCCAGATTTCATTAGAACAAAATTAGCTCCTGCATTCCTAAATAGAATTCTGAAGGCTCTCAACAACCTTATAGAGTCAGGCATCGATTACGAATGCACAACCGACGCTTTCCGCAACCTTCAGAAGGAAAATAATCATCTGTTTAATTTCATTGAAGATGAAAAACTGGGCTACGTCGAAGGTGGCGAGATGTCAGTAAGCGCTTTGTGGATGTTGCTGGAGAATTGGTATCAGCAGAATGGCACATTGACTATAGATGAAAACAACCGCAGAACGTGGATTGACCAAGTGCGACCCAGCGACAAAAACGTGAAGGGCATTAACCAAGTCAGCGCTCGAATTGCTCAACTCTTCCCCAAGGCAGTTATGGCAAGTAGGTACTGTGATGTTCGCAAAAAGCAGATTCCAATACTGAAAGGCATCGGGATTTTGGGAGCAACCCGCCCCAGTTTAGAGTCAACCCGCCCCATACCCGCCCCACTACCCGCCCCAGAAACCCAGTCACAGCAAGCAACCCGCCCCACCCGCCCCAGTTTTTCTAATTCTGGAGAAAACATTGAAAAGGAAGATATGAAAATTGATTTACTTTCTTCTCCAATGGAAAAAGAAGAATATGTAACCCAAACTGGGGCGGGTGGGGCGGAAGTCTTACAGGATAAGGAAAATTGGGGCGGGAACTGGGGCGAAACTGGGGCGGGTAGCTCTCAAACTGGGGCGGGTAGCTCCCCAAGTTGTGCGGAAAAGCTAGAAAGTGGTGCGGGTCAATCGGACTCTGTGCCATCTTCGGAAGATTCCAAGGTTTTAGCCTCAGAAGCGATCGCTTGTATCTTGGAATCCCCTAATCCAAGTTGGGAAGTGATTAAAGAGATTTTGAGCGAAATGGAAATCTCTTCTTATTTAGAACTGCACGGGTTTTTGACCTTGGGTGAATTCGCGCAACTTGAGATGCTAATACCAGCCGCCGAGAGGGAGGTTCACTTTGGCTCATAAAAATGGGTGGTCACTGCCACCCGTTAGCTTACTGTTTTATAAAAAAACTACTTAAGGGTATCCGCCGTTCGCTATATTTACCCCAACAAACAATTCCGTTTGTTGGGAACTCGGTTAAAGTGCGATCGCTTAGTGGTGCTGTCAGGTTCACAGGTGAAATGGTCAGCTATGACAAAACACATGGGACTGTTACTGTGGTGACTGAGGAAGGCAACCGAGATGTCTACCTTAGAGAAGTATTTGTAATTGGTTGAGTTAGGTTTTGTTGCTTCTTAAAAAGTGCGATGGCGTAACCGCCCCCCGTAGGCGATCACTATTTGGGCTAATCTTGGTCTGGATGCTTTACTGTGCGCCAGTTTAACCCCAATGTCGTCATATCTAACTTTCCCGACATCCCCGCCCACAACCAACAACGTTTTTGACACTGCGATATTGAAAAATGGCTCATCAACTCCTATCGGGCATCACTGCTCAGAGAGAAGGCGTGTGTTCCGGTTCTGGGTCTGGTAACTCTGGTAACTCAATCCCTCGGCTTTGCAATGCTTCAACTATCTGAGATACAGATTTATTTCCCAGATTTTTCAGCGTTTTCAAACCTGTGACACCATATTTCTTTAAATCTTCTATTGTGTTAACTTGTGCATCCAGAAGTGCCGTATAAGTATTTCTTTTCAAATTCAATGACTCAATACTGTTTTCATCAACAACACTTACAGGTGTATTATCCCCATTTATTTCCTCTACGGGATGTACATTACTGTTAGCAACCTCTACAAGCTGATTATCTGGCAAGATTGAGTCGGAGCTTTCAGGGAGGCTAATTTTTTCAACACTGTCCTCATTGTCATCAACAACACTTACAGGTGTATTATCCCCATTTATTTGCTCTACGCGATGTACATTACTGTTGGCAACCTCTACAAGCTGATTATCTGGCGAGATTGAGTCGGAGCTTTCAGGGAGGCTAATTTTCTCAACACTGTCTACATTGTCATCAATAACGCCATTCGGCTTATTGTCCTCAAGTATTTCTAGAACTCTATCTATTTTTGCTAGTTGCTCATAAACAGTATTTACACTCACGGTTGCTTCTACACCAGCATCAACAGAGGCTAACCAGTCATTTTTGATTAGGTTGGATAACTCTGACTTTATATGGCTAGGCTTTAATCTGCCTTCTGTAATTAACTTTTCGACAACAGAATGTGGCACACGGAAGCTTACAATAGGCGATTCCTTGCTTTTTTTCCCCATATCCCTCTCCTTTGTCAACAGTGTACACAGTAACTATATCATTGTGTATACAGTGTTGACAAGAATTAATTAACGTCTTTCTGATCAGTTCCTAGCGCCTTAAAGCTCTGTGTTAATTGCTGCCATAGTAATTCAATTTCCTCATAGCACTCCTCTGAAGAAACTTTTCCCAAAGTCTCTAGATTAGAGAGATAACAGACACGTTGAGAAAATTCTTGAAGATTAGCATTGAATAAAAAACTTTGAGGCGTGTACTTACCAAGATATCGATAGCGCTGGTAGAAAAAATTGTTCTTGTCTATTTCATTGTCGTTATCCATATAAAAATCTTCTTAGTACAAATCTTGACTTAGTTTTTTCATATTGCTTATACACACACATCTACACAAAGTATTAAAATTACCGTTTTGGAATAGTAATCACTTAATTCTACTCCCTAGTCTTGGTTTTCCTTGAAAGCAGCACTTTGTTTTGAAGTTCATATTTATCGGTATCTCTCCCAACCGGAGACAGCATCGCCAAACTTGCCGCCGCTCCCAACACCTGCTCGTCGCTCACTTCCAAATATTTCTGCAACTGCTCCAAATTCCGATGAAGAGAGATTTCCTGAATTACCCGCAGTGGTATGCCAGCGTTACTCCTGAAGGGGTGAGCGCGGTACGCCTGAAGCTGTGGGTACTCACGCCACGTCTAAAATCCCAGTCATTGATGAACCAGATGGATCTATTCCTAACTGGGAGCAAGCTGATCAAAAGCATCCCTATTAGAAAATTTTCGTCGTGATTTTCTTGGTATCAAAACAAATCAGCATAGCCAAATTGAGAGTATGTCATTTCTGTGGCAATTTTCAGTCAAAATAACATAAAACTCATGGCAATATGGGGCAACTAGTAGTCATTTTCCAGTCACTTCTTACCGCTTCTTGGAAGTTCCTGGAACCGATTTTTATGATAAAAACATGGTTAACTCATGGAGTATGTATGGCATACCTGCGGCACTTTAGCGGCAACTGAATTTTGAATTTTGACGCACAGTACGCCATCTTTGGCGGAAAGTTTTTTGGAGCGAAAAATGATGATTTAAGTAAATTCCAAATCACTTTCATCAAAAAGAAGTACCAAACAGCTACATTAATACTACAAAACTAACTGTACAGTTCACTCTCTTGATCGCTGACTATTAAAGACTCAATTCATCATCCTGCTGTTGCTGCTGCTGTTGCCTTAACTGTCGCCCATAATCAAGTAGCTGCTGATTCCAATCACTGGCTTTAGATTTTTTGATTTGGGACTGTGGCATTAGTTCTAATACACGCTGTGCTGCCGCATCAGAGCTTTTATCGTTACCAAACGCCACCAGTATATTAGGAACTTTCTGCAATCGCTCAACTGGTAAGCTCTTGATGTCATCAATAGCCATATAGACTGTTCGTTTGGGTGGGACATCGCCCCTGATAAGATATTCCAGCATAGCTCTTGAGATAGCATCGATGGGGGACTTGCACAGAATCGCTGTTGAGGTTTTATCGTTAGCCTTTCCCCCCAAACTGAAGTAAAACCAGCTATCACTGCGTTTGGTTCCTTTCTCGTATCCCTTAAAAGTGTTGTTCTCCCCCCTAGTTCCCCGTAGGAATGCACCGTTACGTTGACCATCAAGATTTCGCATGACAAAAACAGCATTTTGTTGATCATCAGCGTAAATTAGCCCCTGGTTATGAAGCATTTGAATACAGTCAGAGCGGATGCCCCGAAATTGATTGAGGTAACGCTCAACGGCAGTCCAATTGCTTTTATCTTCAACGGGTGGGGTGAATTGGGGACGTGGTTCAGTCTGGATAATGTCAGCCGCCCTGTTCTTAACGTGAGTGATCGCCGCACGTTCTACACCAGCTTCACCAAATCGCTCATCTAACCAGACAACCGCCTGCCGAAAATTGCAATTGTTAACGTGCATCACCAAATCAATCGCACCCCCTGATCCCTTTTGTTGATCGGGGGCAAAGTCGTAGAATTTGGGCCCATCTATATTAATGATGTGACCGTGACCCCGCCACCGCTCACGCTCGTAATTTAGCCCCAGTTCCCAAGCGACATCCGACAATTCCAAATCGCGCAGTTGTTGGGTTTGCTGCTGCCAAAAAGCTACTTGTGCCTCTAATTCCTTGATACGCTTATCTTTGAGTTCATTTTCAAGCGCCAAAGCTTTAGCTGTAGCTTCCATCTGCTGTTTTTTGGCTTGCGCCCTATCCCGGTCAGCCGCTTTAGCTTGCAGTTGCAACTGGGTGAGGCTGGTATCTGGTTCTATGCCAGCATTAACAATGCTGTAAAAGTCCTTGATTTCCTGGTGTTGCGCCCTACTGCCCTTAATGCCACGCTCTAACCCCAGATGTTCTGTAGCCTCGGAGTAGGAATCTTGAAACTGCCTCATCTTCAAGCGACCGTCGAAGAAGTGCTTGGCCCTCAGTTGCCCTTTTTCATCAAGGGGGACAAAGTAGGCGTGAATGTGTGGGGTGGCTTCATCCAAGTGTAATTCTGCCCTGACAATGCGATCGCTGTACCGCGACTCTAACCAATGTTTGGATGCAGTCAGCCAGGAATCAACTTTATCCTGCTCATAGTAACCCGCTTGTGTTGGGCAGTTGGGACGGAAATATTCGGGGCTGGCAGTCAATAAAATCTCGGTGCAGTAAACCGCATCGGGGCGAATCTTCCGCTTCTGCTCCCCTATCTTTTCCATCACCAACTGATCTAATGAGAGCGTTGGGTTGTTAGTGCCGATGAATCTGATATTTTGTTTATCTGAATCAGCGTTGGGTGTTTCTCGCTGACGAGCAGTGTGCGCTTCACTGCCTGCCAAGTTACTGCGCTTGAGTTTTTTAATTCGTGCAATAGCGTAAGCCATGCCACTTTTCGAGTGATTGAGTGCAATTGCGTCGCAGACCCCACGGAACCTTTTTGTTTCGACCGTCAGGGAGAAATGGCGCAAGCCACCCGTTAGGGCAAAAAGGTGTAGTGGGTATACACCTAAATCTTAGCAAACCAGCGCGAAATTTGGCGGACACAAAACCCCCTCTGCTGCTAAAAAGCCTGCTGTGTAGGGTTTTTAGCTCTCTGGGGCGCATTTAGGGAATTGTTTGATGGTTTGGCGTTATACACCACAATAACACTCATTAATTGCACTATTGGGGGTCAAGCTAATTAAATTAGATTGACATTTTTTCGGCTAAAAACACCACATTTAGACACAATATTATCGCTATTATGGTTAAGGTAGACACATTTATACTCATGCTACACATTGATTTGTTTTTATACTAAAAATACTTTTCGTACTGAGTGAGGTCAAGATATGAGTCAACAGCAAAATTCCTATGTTGAGTTACCCAGGATTAAACGCAAGAGTAATTCATGGGAGGGGAAGGTGATTGATTATTTATTGAAGCATCCTTCTAATAGATCAGCGACAGAGTTTGCCATAGAAGCGATTACAGCTTTTTGGCTTGCTGAAGCGTTAGAGGGTCAAGTCAATCAGCCGGAATTACAGAAAGCTTGTTGGTCGGCAATTGAACGCCTAGAAGCGAAACTGGCAACTATTAGGCGTATTGCTCGAATTGAGCCTCAGTCAATAGTTTTATCTGGTGGCGCTAATGCAGCGACTACTGTGACAAGCACTAGTCAGCCTCAAAGTGGTGCTGATGCAGCGACCACTGTGACAAGCAATAGTCAGCCTCTTATTTCTGATGATGATGGCGATGATGTTGACTCTGATGAGGAATTTGATGAGGATGACTTAGGATTGATGAAACTGGAACTTTCAGAAGAACTCAAACTAGCTACTGAGATGTTGGGTGGGTACGGTTAAATTCAAGAAAGAATTTTTGAAACACAATTGCAACACATCATGATTACGCATTGTCAATAAGCTGGTATCTTATTGACAATAAAAATAGCACCAAAAAGTGGCTGTAATTGAGACTGGATATAAGTTACAGAAGATTTTTTCAAAAACACTGGACGGCCAAAAGGACAAAAACTGGTCATTTCTGTCCTTTTGGACGGCCGTTGACAGGTGGGCATTTGTCAACAGAGCATGACAATTGAGTAGGGTTGGCGCTCATTGGACGGCCAAAAGGACAAAAAACCACTGTTTTTGTCCTTTTGGACGGCCAAAAATATTAGTGTCGGATGAGACTGATTTAATACGGTTAAACTACACCAAGTTTGCGGGGTTATAAGTGTTTAGTGTAGTTGCTGCGTTAGACGAGTTTCTGTTTCAGTTAACGCTAAATATATAGAGTGACGGCTGAACTCACAGGAGAAATTTCAGATTCACTTACTGAAGAAGTTAATTGATTGAGCGGGATTTTTGAAGTACGTTTGCAACACAAGCGTATTATATATTCTCAATAATTTTAGAGTTATTGAGAATGAGCCAGTTTGATAAAAATGGCTAAAACGTAGTTTGTGTATGTATTAGACACCAATTTTTTGATCAAAGCGATGTGCAAAATAGCAGACATTTTGTAGTGAATAATCAAAGTTCCTTGACAGCTATAACAGTTAAAAGCGTGTATAAGCTGTGCAAAATAGCAGACATTTTGCACAGGAATCGGGGTTTTAGGTGCAAAATGTCTGCTATTTGTAACTGTGACTAATCAGACAATTTCACTACTTAAAACAAGTTTCATCTCTATTAATAAGCGTGGAGATTGTGAAAGGAACAATTTCTATTCAGGCATGAAGAAAAAAAAATCGGATGTTAAGTGGGCTGGCTTAAGTTAATGAAAGAATTATTGAAGCACAGTTGCAACATAAATGTATTATATATTCTCAATAATTTTGAAGTTATTGAGAATGAATCCAGCGCTCAAAATTTGCTGTAAGTCATATTCAGTGAGCATTACACCAGAATTTTTCGATAAATGTCTTATGCCGAACTGGTAGCAGTAGGGCTACTGTATAGCTACCAGTTGGGGAATCATCAAATTTTCAACAACTCGCTTTTTTACTACTCAACTGGTAGCTGTGTGTCACCAGTTGAGCTACCCAACAGCTACCAGTTGGGCAAGGTATTTAGAACTACTATTTCAATACTGACAAACTACATAAAACCTGTGTAATAAGTGATGTTTACGTTGTCAAGTCACAGCCAGCGTTGCCTGCACCAGTTGTAGCTGTCAATGCCCCAAGCTACAAGAGTAATGTTTTAGAGTCGCCTGAGCTTGAGGGGGAAGCGGCTGATTCAATCAGACCCGCTTCAATAGTTCAAGGTCAGGCTTCGTCTCAAGAATTGGATGCGATTTTTGGAGGAGATTGAGCGAAGAATATTTGAACGATAGCCGCCGCAGTTGTAGCTGTTAACTGTGAGGCGGCTTTTGTCGTGCTTATGTAGTTTAGTGGTAGTAATTTTGAGGGCTATTTTTTTCTTTTTCGGTTTTGACCCTCAAAAACTTTCCGCCAAATATGGCGTACTGTGCGTCAGAAAAAGATGGATTACAGAGCTTATGCACTAATTAGCGTGTTTAAAATTAGTAGGTAAATATGGGGATAAATCGGGTGACTTTTGGGAATTATTGGGAATTATTGAGCTAATGAGAATTTGGTGACTGGAAGATGTTGAAGAGGTAAAAAATCAGCGATGAATTTGAATTTGCGTTCTGGAGGATTGGGATATATTGAGTTTAATTGGTGAGAATTGGTGAAAATCGGGAATTTGGGCGATTTTCGGTGTCATGCACAAAACAGCAAAATCAAAGCACAATTGTAATCTTTCACAAGATTTATTTACAAAGGCTGAAAGCATTACGGTATAGGCGTTTTAGCCTTTTAGGAAGAATTCTTAACAAGGGGTCAAAAACGGGGTAAATTTTTGTAGATTTAATGTTGAATCTTGATTCTCTTTCCAGGGGAATGCTCAAGGCTTACTTCGTTAGATATCAAAGAGATTAACCGTAGTTCCCGCAGGTTGCGTCAACCTAATCCAAGATAAAATCAGGAGCGGGAAAAATGAAATTGATGATGAGCCAGGGGTAAGGTATGGAAGCCAAAAGCGAAGTGACAATAAAATTTAGTGGCTCACTACCAACAGCTACACCAGCAGCGAATAAAAAAGTTGCAATCGAGTTGACCGATCAGAATGGTATAGTCTTCACCGCTCAAGTTAACGCCAAAAGCTGGCGTAAGGCGGAAACTAGCGCCTCAGAATTTGCAGACTGGGCTGGGGCTGTATCGGGCAAGCTTGGCGTGCGAACAGAAAACGGGTTTGAGATCATTGACGCGGGAATTCAGCTTTTTGAAAAGAAAGCGAAAGAGCCTAAAC
>NZ_JAYGHE010000086.1:0-15383 GCF_034931145.1 Nostoc sp. UHCC 0252
TATCTAATCCCTCAAAGCCTTGCCTCATAAGCATTTAGGAATTGCGGATAAGTCTATTGCTCCGTCGCCATTTCGGTATTGATATTCTCACTTTCCAGTCCCAACTTATTTAATTCACATTAGACGTGAATTGGGAATGGGAAAGAGGACTTGGGGACAAGGCGAAAGACTTGTTGTAAGTTCTAAACTTTTGTCACCTTGTCCTCTTGTCCCTCTTTTTCCCCTGCCCCCTTGTTTCTTCCCCATTCCCTATCCCCCATTCCCCAATTCGCTAAGTAGCCGCCGAATCATTGATGCATCCTGGGCATCAGGAACTTTTGCTAAATAATTTTGTAAGTCTTCTACTGCTTGGGAGTAATTACCAAGTTGATAGGAGATTAAGCCGCGATCGCGCAACTCTAAAGTTAAATTAGGAAATAGCAACAAAATTCGTTCAATTGCTGCCAGCGTTTTTTCTAACTCTTGTTGTTTAATGTAAATAAATTTTATATTTGTTAGCATCCGGGCCAAAAATTGCCGATTACTGACTACGGCTAAAAATTCTGGTTGTAGCGTCACGGGTTGCTGATAAATTTGAGACAGCCGTTCCTCGCAATCTTGGGCGAATATTATTTCACCACCATTGAAGGCATCCACAAAAATTTCTATATCTGGAATATCCGGGCGGATCAGAAAATGTCCTGGCATTCCTACACCCACCATCGGAAAATCAATTCGTCGGGCAACTTCTAGGTAAACCAACGCCAAGCTAATAGGAATCCCCAGCCGACGGTCAATTACATCATTCAAAAAGCTGTTGCGTGGATCATAATAGTCAATTTTATTACCAGAAAATTTTAAATCTTCGTATAGATATTGGTTAATACTTTGAACCATCCGCAGAGGATATCGTGACTCTGTTAGGCGTTCTTGAAGTTCCCATGCCATTGTATCAAGGGCGTTGAGATATTCCTCTGGGTCTAACTTGGGATATTCTTCTTGTGCAATATACAAAGCTGCCTTTGCTAGGTCAATATGCTCGTCAGCCTGTTGAATTTCCTGGTAAAAATATTGTCGTGCTGACGATAAATTCATAAGCTGTTGCTCGGTGGAAGTGTGAGAATGAAGCCGCAGCTATGCCTAATCCAGACATCGCAGCTTGGTTAAAAACAGTTTTTTGTACCTATCTTTATCTTATGGATATTCAGAAGTTTTGGAAATGTAGTTTGTAGAAAGCTTTACTATTCTATTGCCAATTAACTTGAATAAATGCTGTGTTGATGATATGTACGACGGGCTGCGCCCACGCAAAGCACATAACGTGGTATAAATATGTAATTTGCATCAATTAACACTATAAATTTATACAATTCTTATATAGTCATTAATTTAGTATCAGCCACAAAATCGCCTTGAAAGCTTTACATATTATAGGTTTGACAATTTTTATAAAATAGGAAAATACAAATTAATATTGTAAACTTTTAGTGAATAACAGTAATAATACTTGTTTCTTCAACTCTATTTATCAATAATGCTGGTAGTTATACAACCTATCTAATATCAAGCTAATAGTATGCCGATAGCCTAGTAATTAGTGCTTGTAGGTGCGATCGCAGCGAAAGCCTAAATCTTCCATAGCAGGTGAAGATTTAGGCTTTCGCTGGCAAATTTGTGTGCATTTAAATACAACGAGGTTAATTAATGAAGACTTATAGCGTTTCCTAGTCTACTGAGGTACACCCAAATCTTGTTTACCAAGGTTAGTAGCTTTGAAAACGTACCTCACTAGGTTGGGAACCGCTATATCACGTTTTACAGGCAACGCTTACACTAGCAACTTGTACTTTATCAGCTTTAGCCATCTCCACAAGTGCCAATGCGTTTACTGTCGTAACGTTTGACGATCTAACAGGTGATAACTTTCTAGTACCGGATGGCTATGGTGGAATCCAATGGGATAATAATTGGATTTATTACGGTTTCGAGCAAAACCCATACACTCCTGAGTCAATTCCGAACCGAATCTATGGGAACTATGACAAGTGGAATGGCCCAAGCAGTATTCCATTCTACTTTGAATCACCCGTAATCTTTGATGGCGGTTATTTTGCTGGAATTGATTCCTCTGTTCCAGTAAGCTTTTCACTTTACAATGGAGGAACACTACAGGCAACATCTGCATCGCTTACACCTTCTGCTACACCAACTTTTCTGTCATCGGGTTATACAGGACTGGTTGATGAAGTTCGTGTAAATTGGAACAATGGCTCTACAGTGCTGGATAATGTAACATATCACACTACGGCTGTCCCTGAACCAACTTCTTTGATTGGCTTGCTTGGTTTGGGTGCTTTTGGTGTCACCTCTAAATTCAAGCGCAAGCAAAAGCAGCAAGTTCACTGCTAAATAGAATCCTTAATTTATAAAGCAAAAGCTAGGTATCAAAATCTAGCTTTTTTGCTAAAAGTACAAATGCAAATATTTAGGTAATCTAACAGATTAGCATCTTTCGCTACACCGCATGATGGCTAGGGCGATCGCATCTGAAAAATAAGATTAGAGATAAAGGTCAGGATGAGGGCTACAACCATAGCCGCCAAACTCCTTTTTAAGGAATTACTAAGGGAGTTATGTCCCCGTCCGGTGCTAAAGTGAAAGTTGACATTGCTTATTATTATGTCTTCTCCGACCGTATCTGAAATATAGCTTCACTCATTAGGCGCAGCATGGTCACAACCGCAGAAAAAACAAACATTGGCTACATTACCCAAATCATTGGCCCAGTTGTAGACGTTAAATTTCCCGGCGGGAAATTGCCACAAATCTACAACGCTTTGAAAATCGTTGGCACCAACGAAAGTGGACAGGAAATCAACATCACCGTTGAAGTACAGCAACTGCTGGGCGACAACCAAGTGCGGACTGTTGCGATGAGTTCCACCGAAGGCTTAGTGCGCGGTTTTGAAGTTACCGATACAGGCGCTCCCATTACCGTGCCAGTTGGTAAAGCCACTTTGGGCCGGATTTTCAACGTCCTTGGCGAACCTGTGGACAACAGGGGCCCAGTAAATGCTGAGGCAAGTTTACCCATCCACCGCTCTGCTCCTAAATTCACCGACCTGGAAACTAAACCTTCGGTGTTTGAGACTGGGATTAAAGTTGTTGACCTTCTGACTCCCTATCGACGCGGCGGTAAGATTGGTCTATTCGGCGGTGCTGGTGTTGGTAAAACCGTGATCATGATGGAATTGATCAACAACATCGCTACCCAGCATGGTGGAGTATCCGTATTTGCTGGCGTGGGTGAACGCACCCGTGAAGGCAATGACCTCTACAACGAAATGATTGAATCTGGGGTTATCAATAACGAGAACCTCAACGAATCAAAAATTGCTCTAGTCTACGGTCAAATGAACGAACCACCCGGAGCTAGAATGCGGGTTGGTCTTTCGGGATTGACAGTAGCAGAGTACTTCCGGGATGTGAACAAGCAGGACGTACTGCTGTTTATTGATAATATCTTCCGGTTTGTACAAGCAGGTTCGGAAGTATCCGCGCTATTGGGTCGGATGCCTTCTGCGGTAGGATATCAGCCCACATTGGGAACCGACGTAGGTGAACTGCAAGAGCGGATTACCTCGACTACAGAGGGTTCCATTACCTCCATTCAAGCAGTATACGTACCTGCGGATGACCTCACAGACCCCGCACCTGCTACTACCTTCGCCCACTTGGACGGAACTACAGTACTGTCTCGCGGTTTGGCTGCTAAGGGAATTTATCCCGCAGTTGACCCCCTTGGTTCAACTTCCACCATGCTCCAACCAAATATTGTCGGTGAAGAACACTACAATACTGCGCGGGCGGTGCAATCAACTCTGCAACGTTACAAAGAACTCCAAGACATTATCGCCATTCTCGGTTTAGATGAATTGTCTGAAGAAGACCGTCTAATCGTGGCACGGGCGCGGAAAGTTGAGCGCTTCTTGTCTCAGCCATTCTTTGTAGCAGAAGTATTTACTGGTTCTCCTGGTAAGTATGTGAAGTTGGAAGATACCATCAAAGGGTTCCAAAAAATTCTGTCTGGTGAGTTGGATGCTCTGCCAGAACAGGCTTTCTACTTGGTTGGCGATATCAACGAAGCGATCGCTAAAGCTGAAAAAATCAAAGGTTAGTCATTGTCATTAGTCATTAGTCATTAGTTGTAAGTGCTAATGGCTAATGGCAAATTGCAAAAGACAAAGGACAAAGGACAAAAGACAAATGACATTAACCGTTCGGGTAATTTCCCCAGATAAAACAGTCTGGGATGCTCCAGCAGAAGAAGTAGTTTTGCCTAGCACAACTGGTCAACTAGGTATCCTCACCGGACACGCACCACTTTTGACCGCCCTGGATACTGGTGTAATGCGAGTCCGTGCTGCAAAAAATCAGGGTTGGGAAGCGATCGCCCTTTTGGGTGGCTTTGCCGAAGTCGAAGAAAATGAAGTAACAATTCTGGTTAACGGCGCTGAACGTGGCGACAAAATTAACCTTGATGAAGCCCGTACTGCTTATAACCAAGCAGAAGCGCGTCTAAGTCAAGTGTCAGCAGACGATCGCCAAGCCCAAATCCAGGCAACTCAAGCCTTCAAACGCGCCCGCGCTCGGTTTCAAGCGGCTGGCGGTTTGGTCTAAAATTTTACTTCTGACTTGTGCATTGTGGGGTGAGTTTTTGGCTCACTCCACAAAATTGTATTTAACTCTATGCTCAGGTACATTAATAAACTTTTTTGGCACTATAATAAATGTAAAGAGTTAAAATAGATAGTGTGTATTTTTGATAAATAGTTAAAATAGTAGTACTGTGTAATATTTGTTTATTCAATTAGCGAATATTTACGGTAGCAAATGCCGAAAAAAATTTGGTACTATTAACTTTGTAGGAGGAAAAACCAACTAAGTTAAGTTTCTACGATTGTTCGTAGAATGTCTAATTATGTATCAAATTACTGTAGGAGAGATAGAACAATGCATTAAGTCAGCAGAAGCTGCTGGGGTTCCAGATAGTGAGATTAAAGATCTTAAGGAACATCTTAATGAAGTTCGCGCGGGGAAATTTGTAAGTTCTAGTGAACCAACTATGCGATACGAGATAGTTGGGAAGAAAGAGAATTCATCAGAACGAAAACGTGAAGTAGTTCGAGTTTCAACAGGTCGCAGCTTTGATGGTGATTTTCAAGGAGTAAACCTTAAATCCCTTTCGGCTTATCAAGAAAAAGTAAAGCGACTTGACCAAGATATTCGGGGAGTTGAGGGTATAAAAGGACGCTTGTTTGATTTTTTAGGTTCTCTAGGTAAAAACTCTAATCGCTAATTTAATAGTGACATTTTAGACTTTTTCAAGAAATATCAGAAAATAAAGGAGAGCTTAGTATATGCTCTCCTTTATTGTTTTATACTATTCTTAATAAAGAAAACTGTTTGGGATAAGAGGCTATTGATATTGCATATAGTTGACCATACAGGAAAGTTTTCAGAAGCACAGCTCGATGAGCTAAGGTGCTTTGTTACAAATGATCTACTTTGTACAGCCACGGAATCCTTGTGGCTTGACGTAATACGGATTCGCAACGATGAACGAGCTGACTATTTTGGGTATTGGTCAGCTGAGTATAGCAGAGACACACAAAAGGATGTGCAACAGCCTGTTAAAGTGAGTGAAATAGTGGCGGTTATTGTTCTAAACTATTTTTATTTAAAAACTCTTGAAAAGCTGAAAGAGACTTTAGCTCATGAATATGGTCATCACTGGACATTGTCATATTTTTTGGTTAACAAAGGATTTGATTGGTCGAATCAAAGAATACCAAAAGATTATTACCAGCTTCGTGGTTTGAATTCGAGGGATTTTTCACATGATTATTCTAAAGGGTGGCATCAATGCGATCGCGAGATTATAGCTGAAGATTATAGAATCCTTTTTGCCCCTGAGCCTTATAATAAAAACCACAAAGTGGTTGAGCAGTCTCAAAAACATACTTTTTCACTCCAACGAAATTTTTTTATAAATTTCCTTAAAAATTTTATTCTGCGTAAAAAACCTATTCTTCCACCAGATGAAAGAATTAAGAATTATATAATGGGACTCAAAAATCCGTAGAGTTTTATACTACTGCGAATTAGACTATCAGTACATCCTTTGCTTAATCAGCAAAGCGGAACAAAAACCAATTGCTTGAATTAAATTATAAATTATGTATTAGGAAATTTAAATATGTTTCTAAACCTCTTAACTATTTTAATTTCACTGATAGCTTTAGGACTGGGATTTATCTCTAGATATCCCAATTTTAATGTAGGCATTCATGAAGAAAATAAACTTAGACTTTTTTATTCAGATTCTCAACCTGTTACATCTTAGAAACTTTGGCTAGTAGTTGCTATATTGCTTTCTTGTGAGACGGCTGGAGTATTAGCTAGCTTCTACATTGCACAGCCTGTCTTAAAATCTGGTCAAAGTGTTTTTATTTTGTCTATCATCGTTGCACTTGCTAATTTTACAGGCGCTATTTCAGCCAAGCGAGACGAAACCTTAAAACCATTTGAGCTATTTTCTTACTTTAAGGATGGTCTGCTTTGGCCTACTGCTCTACCAGCCATAGCCAAAGCTCTCGAATTTCAATAAGCAATAAAAGTCCTGATACACACTATATTGGTACTTAATTACCCATATTAAAATTAGCATATTCATTACTGAAGATTATAAATTTATCAAAAAATTACGTCAAGTTTAAGAAATCGAGGCAAGCCATGCTGAAGTGTTAACTTAGCTAATTAGTTGCCCAAACGGGCACAGATTATGAAAAGCTTTTCTTCTTTGCTTGGTACTCGTAAACAAAATAAAGTAGCTCGTTTTGCAGCCTCTATCGTAGCAACGTTAGCGATCGCTTCGCCAACGTCTTTGACGAACGCTGGTAGCATTCACTCTGCTAATGCTACTCCTGTAAAAACAACTACTGTAAAAGAAATAACTTCGGTATCATTCCAGCTAAATCAGACCACACCAAATATTGCTCAGTTACCAATTAGCAAGACTCAATATCAAGCTGCTGGAATTGATCCTGTTGTACTAGTTCCCATTCTACTAGTCGGCGGCTTCGTTATATTCGTCCCCCTATTCTTTGGCGGACTTGTAGTTATTGGCGAACGTGAAGTTGGCATTGTTGTCAGGAAATTTACTCTTTCCGGGCGTGGACTACCCGCCGGCAGTTTGATTGCTCTGAATGGCGAAGCTGGCTTGCAGGCAGATACTTTAGCTCCTGGTTGGCACTGGGGTTATTGGCCTTGGCAGTATTCTGTAAAGAAAGAGTCGGTAATTATCGTTCCCCAAGGGGAAATTGCTTTGGTTGTGGCGGCAGATGGAGCATCCAACCCACCAGAGCGGATTTTGGGTAAAATCGTCAGTTGTGACAACTTCCAAGATGCTCGGAAATTCCTCACTCAAGGAGGGGAAAAAGGGCGGCAAATGAGTTTTCTTACCGCAGGTACTTACCGCATCAACACTGCGCTGTTTAAAGTGATTACAGCTGCAAATGCTAGCGCTCATGGCATGAGTCCACAACAGTTGCACATTTATGAAATAGCAGCAGAGAAGGTTGGTATTGTTACTACTTTAGATGGTTCAGCGATCGCAGCAGGTGAAATCGCTGGACGCATCATCAACGGGCATGATAACTTCCAAAATGGTCAAAAATTTATCGACGCTGGGGGACAACGAGGTTTACAAGAACAGGTATTATTATCGGGTTCGTGGAACCTAAATCCTTGGTTGGTAAATATTGAACAAGTCCCGATGACTGAAATCCCTATCGGTTACGTGGGTGTGGTGATTTCTTTTGTAGGCAAAGAACACGAAGATGTGAGCGGAGCATCTTTCACCCACGGAAATTTGGTAAACCAAGGACATAAGGGTGTTTGGGTTGAGCCGTTGTATCCTGGGAAACACCCGCTCAACACCAAGGTGATGAAAATTGAGCTAGTACCAACTACAAATATCGTCTTAAACTTTACTGAAAGAATTAGTGGTAAGCACGGTTACGATACAAACTTGCAGGCGCTGAAACTGCTATCATTTGATGGTTTTACCTTTGATTTAGAGATATTCCAAATTATCCACATTGGTGCTTCCGATGCGCCAAAAGTGATTTCCCGCTTAGGTTCGATGCAAAACGTCATCGATCAGGTTTTGCGTCCAATTGTGGGGAATTATTTCCGCAACTCGGCTCAAGAGTATACTATTTTGGATTTCTTGACTGCGCGAAGTGAGCGCCAAGTTGAAGCTTCCGAATACGTCAAATCTGCCTTGCGTGCTTATGATGTGCAAGCGGTGGATTCATTAATTGGTTTGATTACCCCACCAGACGAATTAATGCACACACTGACAGACCGTAAAATTGCTGAAGAAAAACGCAAAACTTACGAAGTTCAGCAGATGGCGCAAACCCAACGGCAACAACTTGTCCGGGAGACAGCGTTGGCTGATATCCAAGAAGAAATGGTGCAATCAGAACAGAGTGTAGAGATTGCCGATTTGAAAGCTCAAGCCCAAATTAAGCAGGCGAACGGTGAAGCTGAGGGTACAAAACTCCGGGCAATTGCTGAGGCTGAAGGTATTCGGGCTACGGGTAACGCCAAAGCTGAAACCTACTTGGCTGGTGTGGAAGCTTTGGGTTCCCAAGGTTATACAGCAATGCAACTAATGCAAATTATAGGCGATCGCAATGTCCGCTTGATTCCAGATGTTTTAGTTAGCGGTAACGGTAGTAATAACGGCTTAGTGGATGGGTTACTATCCATGATTTTATGGAATCAAGCTGGTAAAGGTGAATTGACACCAACACCTTTGCATCCACAACCAGTAGTCAACAACGGACAATCAACCACAGATAACGGTCTTCCACCCATAGTTGTGAATTTCCCAGTAGATAAGTCAACTTAACGTTAAAAGGGCGATTAGAAACCGCACCTATACAGGCAAAACCCACCTCCGTGGGTTTCAAACCCTCAATTTTCCTTAGTCCGCGGAGGCGGACTTTGTTTGTGTAGCCGCGTGAAGCCTTCTCTACGAGAGGCTTCGCCAAGGGCATAGCTTCGCTTAACGCGTAGCGTGCCGGAGGCTCTATTCTATTCGCCCTGGCTGCCCATAACTCAATACAGTTCACTTCAGAGCATTTTTTCTTCTCTCTGTGTTCTCTGCGCCTCCGTGGTTCGTTAAAAAAATTGATTTCACAAAGGCTTTTAGTCTTAACTGAAGCGTATTAGCCTATAACTTTGGCGGAGAAATTTTGCTTTTACAAGAACGTTATCGTTTACTCAAGCAGATTGGTAAAGGGGGATTCTGCAAAACCTTCCTCGCTGTAGACGAAGGTCAGTTTCCTCCAATTCCTTGCGTTGTTCAAGAATTATCGCTGAAATTTGAAACATCTAAAACTTTTCAGCAAAAGGCGCAACAGCTAGAGGAATTAGGGAATCATCCGCAAATTGCCGCAATATTCGCTTATTTTGAGCATAATGGGTATTTTTATCTAGTGCAGGAGTTTATTGCAGGCACTAATTTAGCTCAGGTGGTTGAAGAAGAAGGCGCTTTTAATGAAACTCAGATTTGGCAACTGTTAGAAGATTTATTGCCAGTTTTTCAGTTTATGAGCGATGCCTGCGGCGGGCGTAGATGCAGCAACATCATCCACCGCGATATTAAACCCCAAAATATCATCCGTAGATCCCCAATTACCAAGAAGGGAGATTTCGTTATAGTCGATTTTAGCACTGCGAAAATTGTCACAGAAATCGATCGGCTAACATCTGAAACCAGTATTGGCAGTCCAGAATACGCTGCACCAGAACAAGCGAAGGGAAAAGCCGTTTTTGCTAGTGATTTATATAGCTTAGGTGTTACTTGTATTTACTTGCTTACCCAAATTTCTCCCTTTGACTTATTTGATATTGCTAACGATTGTTGGGTTTGGCAACAATATCTTACTACTAAGGTAAGCGATCGCTTGGCCAAAATCCTCGACAAGCTGCTGCAAAATGCCTTTAATCGCCGATTTCAATCAGCTGATGAAGTTATGCAAGCAATGGGTATGGAATCTAAAATCCCCAATCCCCAATTCAAAATTCAAAATCCTCCTTGGCGATGTTTGCATACCCTAACTGATAATTCTGGGGCATTCAGTAGTGTCAATGCCCTTGCTATCAGTCCTGACGGCAATACTTTAGCTAGTGGTAGTGATGACAAAAACATCAAATTGTGGGATTTAAATACTCAAAAAGTTCTAGCTAACTTATCAGGACATTCTCAAGCTGTAAAATCAGTTAGCTTCAGTCCTGATGGTCAAATTCTGGCAACTGCTAGCGACGATAAAACTATCAAATTGTGGCAGGTTGAGACATTAAAGGAAATCTGTACTTTATTGGGACACTCACACGCTGTCAAATCAGTTGCTTTCAGTCCAGATGGCCAGATTCTCGCTAGTGGTAGCTGGGATAAGACAATCAAACTCTGGGATATAAATACTGGTAGAGAATTAATTACCATAACTGGACACCAATTGCAAGTAAGCTCAGTGGCATTTAGTCCCGATGGAAAACTTTTAGCCAGCGCTAGCTATGACAGAACAATTCGCCTGTGGCAGATACCAAGAAGAGGCAGGGGAGCAGGGAGCAGGGAGCAGGGGGATATGAATAGTGCTGAGTTAAAAGACTATCCACAAGGGGCGGAGGCAATTCCCCTTTTCCCCCTGCCCCCTGCCCCCTTGCCTCTTGTTGAAAACCGCCCATGCTATAGCTTGTTAAGCACCCTTTCGGGTCATGCATGGGCGGTTTTGACAGTCGCTTTTAGTCCCAATGGGAAAATTTTGGCGACGGGTAGTGATGATAACACTATTAAATTGTGGGAGGTAAACACTGGTCAGCTAATTTGCACACTTGTAGGCCATTCTTGGTCTGTGGTGGCTGTGGCTTTTACTGCCGATGGCGAAACACTCCTAAGTGCAAGTTGCGACAAAACGGTTAAACTTTGGAAGGTAAGCACAGCAGAAGAGATTGTTACTCTCTCTGGTCATGTAGACTCAGTATCTGCTGTTGCTGTGAGCAAAGTTACACACTTAATTGCAAGTGGCAGCCGGGACAAGACTATCAAACTGTGGCAGCTTGTAGAATCTAGCTAATATTGTAATATCAGGCGCTACCTGTGAAGGCAACTTCTGGAAATTTCAACTGAGCTTCTGCCATTGGACGGTTCCTACCTTCCTCTTGCCAGTAGTTAATCACTTCTGTCGCTTTGTTAAGCAACTCGACACGATCCACATCAGTAATCCAATGTTTGGATTCTAATTCCTTTTTTAACTCTTCCCAGGCATCATTTCTGGGCCAAAAAAAGTACTTAGTCAAGGGACTTGTGCCTTTGCCGACAATTTGATCGACTGCTAGAGCAACGTTCTCGTCTAACCACAGAATTTTCAAAATAAACTTTGTCAATCACACCTCCGGGAATTTCCGGGCATTACTGAACTAGGATAGCGATCGCTTATTTTAACGCAATACCATATCAAATGACCAAACAGTGATTGAGAATGGTCTACCATAAGGTTTAGTCGGCGCTAACTAAAGATGCTTATGACTGCTCAACTGCCCCAATCTCAAACAACATCTGGTTCAGATTTGTACGAGCAAGACTTTTACCTGTGGATTGAAACCACGGCAGAACTGCTCAAACAAGGTCGGCTCACAGAACTAGATTTAGAGAATTTGATTGAAGAAATTGAAACGATGGGCAGGAGTGAAAAGAAAGCACTAAGAAGCAATTTGGAAGTGGTGCTGATGCACCTCTTGAAGTATAAATATCAAGCCGAGAAGCGCTCTGGTAGTTGGCGAGCAACAATTCGGGAGCATCGCAAACGCATCAGACAAGCTCTAGAAGAAAGTCCTAGCCTCAAACCATATTTTGATGAGGTTTTTGGGCTGTGTTATGACGATGCTAGACTCTTAGCTGCCGATGAAACTGAATTGCATTTAGCTACCTTCCCCGAACAATGTCCCTTCACGCCAGAGCAAGCCCTTGACCCCGATTTTTTACCTGAGCCATGAGCGCATTATGATGATGTAAAACTCTTTTGCTTCTTACTCCATGACTCAACCAACTTCTACAAAAGCGATCGCTATTTTCGATATTGATGGCGTTGTGCGCGATGTTAGCGGTTCCTATCGCCGGGCGATCGCAGATACCGTAGAACATTTTACCACCCAAGCATATCGTCCAACCCCACTAGATATTGACCAGTTGAAATCTGAAGGTGTATGGAATAACGATTGGGAAGCATCGCAGGAATTAATTTACCGCTATTTTGAAACCCAAAAACAGAGCCGAGAACAACTGCAACTAGATTATGATGCGATCGTTGCTTTTTTTCAATCGCGTTACCGAGGCTCAGATCCAAATAATTTTACAGGGTATATCTGTAATGAACCTTTATTATTACAACCTAGCTATTTAGAACAACTTACCCAAGCCGGTATTGCTTGGGGATTTTTTAGCGGTGCGACTCGTGCTTCTGCTAACTATGTCTTAGAAAAACGCCTGGGTTTGGAATCTCCAGTATTGATTGCGATGGAAGATGCGCCAGGGAAACCTGACCCTACGGGACTTTTCGCTACAGTTCGTGAGTTAGATAATGGAATTGAGCAAAAATTAGCGATCGTGTATGTGGGAGATACGGTAGCAGATATGTATACCGTTGAGAAAGCACGGGGTTTAGATTCTGCTCATACTTGGATTGGTGTAGGCGTTTTACCGCCACACGTACAGGAAACAGCATCGCGTAGTGATGCATACAGTGAGACACTAATAGCAGCAGGAGCAGATGTAGTTTTGCGTAATGTGCAAGAATTGACCCCAAGGCAGATTCAAGAATTGGTGAGTTCATCTACTTAATCTGTGTTCTAAGATTAATCAAGCTATGCGTGGATGAATGGCTAGCTGATAACGATCCTGCTCCAATTATTGGGAGATAAATAAAAATGTCTGCACATAAACTGCCTAACGGCCCTCAAACTCACCCTTGGGTACAGACATATCAATGGCTGACTAACCCAGTGGAATACATGGAAGACTGTGCTAAAAGCTATGGTGATATGTTCACTCTCCGAATTGGCCCAGTTTTTACTCCTCAAGTCTTCATTAGCAATCCTCAAGCAATTCAGCAGATTTTTACCACAGATCCAAAACAGTTAGATTCTGGTACACCAGCAGGTTCAGGCTCGCCTTTATTGGGGCCAAATTCTCTACTATCCTTAGAAGGAAAACCTCACCAGCGTCAGCGTAAACTGCTGACACCTCCTCTACATGGGGAAAGAATGCAGGCTTATGGTGATTTAATCTGTGAAATCACCAAGCAAGTAACTAGCGAGTGGCCAGTCGGGGAAAGCTTTACAGTCTTGCCATCCATGCAAGAAATCTCCTTTCAGGTGATTTTAAAGGCTGTATTTGGTCTTAAGGACGGGCTTCGTTATGAAAAACTTAAAGAAATCCTGATTGCTATCCTGAATCCAAAAAGACCTCTTTTGCGGGCAATATTCCTCCTGTTCCCATTATTACGAAAGGATTTAGGGCCTCGCAGCCCTTGGGGAAGTTATATACGTTTGCGACAGGAAATGGATGATCTGATCTATGCTGAAATTCAAGAAAGGCGATCGCTTGCTGATGAGTATCGAAGTGATATTCTCTCTTTAATGATGGCGGCTCGTGATGAAGCAGGTGAGCCGATGACAGACTTGGAATTACGTGATGAATTGATGACTTTGTTGATTGCAGGTCATGAAACTACGGCTAGTTCTTTGGCATGGGCGCTGTACTGGATTCATCATCAGCCTGAAGTCCGTGAAAAACTGGTGCAAGAACTGGATAGCCTGGGTGACAACAAAGACCCAAACGCCATTTTCCGATTACCTTATTTAAATGCAGTTTGTTCGGAAACAATGCGCCTATATCCGGTGGGGATGTTGGGAGTAAATCGATTGGTTAAATCACCTTTAGAAATTGCAGGCTACAAATTTGACCCTGGTACAATATTGGTTCCTTGTATTTATTTGAGCCATCATCGAGAAGATTTATACCCCAATTCCAAGCAGTTTCAGCCAGATCGTTTTCTAGAACGCCAATTTACTCCATCTGAATATTTGCCCTTTGGTGGTGGTAATCGTCGCTGTATTGGCATGGCATTTGCGCTGTTTGAGATGAAACTGGTATTGGCAACTGTATTATCTGATTGGCAAATGAAACTAGCTGATACAAAGCCAGTACTACCAGTACGGAAAAGCATCCTGTTAGCACCAGGCGGTGGTGTACCAATGGTGGTAACTGGAAAACGTCAGCAAAATCAGCGAGTTCTTGAGACTAACTTAGTGTAAAAAATATCAGAATTGGGTGGGAGCGATTTCTTCGCTTCCCCTTTTATTTACCTGTTAATTACTGGATTTTCAAGAATTTATCCAAAGCTGTAACTAGGCTGGGAGGCCAACGGCGGATATTTTTTACCCAGTCGATATCTTTGTAACGGCTATCAAGTCCATAAGCTGCTACCCAGTTGCTTTCAGCTTCACCTTGTTCTCCATTTACCCAATATGCAGCTGTGAGGGCGGCACGCACATCAGCAAATTTTGAGTATTTACGGGCAATATTTCGCATTTCGCGGATTGCTTGCTCTTTTTGACCTGTTTCATAAAGAGCCAGGGCGTAGTTAGCACGGGCGAAGGCAAAATTTGGGGCTATCTCATTAGATTTTTTGTAGTCTACGATCGCATCTTCCCATTTTCCTAAACCTGTTTTGGCATTTCCGCGATTGTTATATGCCATCGCATCGTTAGGATCGAGTTCTAAGACATGATTATAATCTGCGATCGCATCTTCCCATTTTCCCATCCCTTCCAACGCCGCCCCCCGATTCAAATATGGATCGGTGACATTTGGCGCTAGTTCTATAGCTTTGTTATAATCTGCGATCGCCTCTTGTAACTTATTCTGACTCACCCGCGAATTTCCCCGGTTACTCCACGCCCCCGCATTTGTCGGAAATTCCTCAATAATTTTTGTCCAATAAGTTTCAGCCGTCGCAAAATCACCTTGATTCGTCGCTGCAAAGGCTTGATTTGCCCACTCATCACCTTGTCTTAACTGTTCTTGAGTAATGGGCGGTTGAGATTGTGCCATGACTGGAGTACCCCAGCCAAACACAAGTAACAGACTGAGAACAATACCAATCAATTTAATCATCTAGGTTTACCTAATTTGTTCTTTGTCATTTGTCATTTGTCATTTGTCATTGAGCATGGGGCAGAAGAATGGAGTTAAAAGACTCATTAAT
>NZ_JAYGHE010000086.1:15588-29528 GCF_034931145.1 Nostoc sp. UHCC 0252
TTAATGGAGTTCAAAGACTCATTTTCAATCAATGCCCAATGCCCCTTAAGAGTGCTGAGTTCCGAGTTTCGAGTGCTGAGTGGGGCAGAGGGGAGAATAACTCTTAACTCCTAACTCTTAACTCAGCACTCAGCACTCAGCACTGTTATTGCCCCATGCCCATAATTACAATAGTGACAACTGTTCATTAGGCGGCGTAAATCCCAAATGCTTGTATGCTGCCTTAGTCGCCATCCTTCCACGATGAGTCCGAGTTAAATACCCAATCTGCATCAGGTAAGGTTCATATACCTCTTCAATTGTTTGGGTATCTTCACCCGTCGCTGCTGCCATTGTTTCTAACCCCACTGGCCCACCATTAAATTGTTCAATTAACACACTTAGCATCTGACGGTCTGTCCAATCTAAACCGCATGGATCTACTTGGAATAGTTGCAATGCCTCAGATGCAATGCTTTCATTAATCTCTCCCGATGACTTTACTTCTGCATAATCACGGACTCTTTTAAGTAGCCTATTAGCAATCCGTGGTGTTCCGCGCGAACGACGGGCAATTTCTGTGGCACCATCTTCTGTAATAGGGGTTTTAAGTAATTGAGCTGTTCGCAGTACAATTTGAGTCAGTTCGTCAACTTCGTAAAATCGTAGTTTTTGAATCAAACCGAAGCGATCGCGCAGTGGTGAAGTTAAAGCACCGACACGGGTTGTAGCACCCACTAGGGTAAACTTTGATAGCGGCAAACTTCTAATTCGAGCGCTAGAACCCTTACCAATAGTAATATCTAAGCGATAATCTTCCATCGCCGGATAGAGAATTTCCTCCGTCATCCGCGAGAGGCGATGAATTTCATCCACAAATAAAATATCACCTGGTTTCATATTCACCAGTAGCCCGACAATATCCCGTGGGCGTTCTAGGGCAGGCGCACTGGTAATTTTGTAATTTACCCCCATTTCCGATGCTAAAATCATTGCCATTGTGGTTTTTCCCAATCCCGGCGGCCCGTACAGCAGCAAGTGATCCAGCACCTCACCACGAGACTTGGCTGCTTTGATGGCAATATCTAGCACATCCTTTAAATCTTTTTGCCCAATGTAATCAGCAAATCGATGTGGTCGAATACCCTCTTCCTGCTGTTCTTGTTCATCAATAGCAGCTTCAGGCTTCAAAATATTTTCTGTGGATGGTGCTTTCACAGACTCTCGAAGCTGCTTTGGTTCTCCGTTGGGTTCTGGAGGCTGTTTTTTCGAGGAGATTATCGCCATAATTCAGCTATCTACTTTATAAGGGACTAGGGAGTGGGGAGCAGGGAGTGGGGAGCAGGGAGTGGGGAGCAGGGAGCAGAGTTTTCCCCCCTGCCCCCCGCGCCCTGCTCCTCTGCCTCTTCCCCATGCGCCATGCCCCATGCTCGTGAAAATTTTCGTTTGGAAATACCCGCGCCAATTTAAAATTTAAATTCCGGTCAATTACCCAGAAGTACAAAAGTTATTATGTTATCTAAAAGAATCTTACCGTGCTTAGATGTGAAGGCGGGACGGGTTGTAAAAGGAGTTAACTTTGTCAATCTCCAAGATGCAGGCGATCCGGTAGAACTGGCCAAGGTTTACAACGAAGCCGGTGCTGATGAGTTAGTATTTCTGGATATTACAGCTACTCATGAAGACCGAGCGACAATTTTAGATGTGGTCTACCGAACTGCTGAACAGGTCTTTATTCCATTGACTGTGGGTGGTGGCATTCAATCCTTAGAAAATGTTAAAGCTTTGTTACGAGCCGGCGCTGATAAGGTTAGTATTAATTCTGCGGCGGTGCGCGATCCAGACTTGATTAATCGGGCGAGCGATCGCTTCGGTAATCAGTGCATAGTTGTTGCAATTGATGCCAGACGCAGAAACAACCCGGAGAATCCAGGTTGGGATGTGTATGTGCGGGGTGGCAGGGAAAATACAGGTTTAGATGCTCTACTGTGGGCACAAGATGTTGAAAAACGGGGAGCTGGCGAACTTTTAGTAACAAGCATGGATGCGGATGGAACCCAAGCCGGGTATGACATTGAGATTACACGGGCTATTGCAAACGCCGTAGAAATTCCAGTTATTGCTTCTGGTGGAGCAGGTAATTGTGAACATATTTACACTGCCCTGACTGAAGGAAAAGCTGAAGCGGCATTACTCGCGTCTTTGTTACATTACGGACAATTGAGTGTAGCAGAAATAAAAAATTATTTGCGCGATCGCAATGTGCCAGTAAGAACATTATCTTGATCCATAAATTATTAATGAATGACAACTATCTGCGGTTAGACACACTTCTCAAAAAGGGTGTTAATATTATTTTACAAGTATTAACAAATATTAAAAAATATGTTGCTTCCTATTTTACTTTTTGATGTAGCCCTGGTAGCGTGGTCGCTGCACTTAATGGAAAGAGCCTACGAGAGTAAAGAATTTTCTCTAATGTTGGCTGGTACATTGGTTGCTCTGGCTGCTGCTGCTATGTTAGTAGTTTACTTTTTAATGGGGCACTGTATGACCTATTTGTTGCAAGTCTCGTTGTGATTGGGTGCTAGCTGAGATATTTAAAATTTACTTTTCATAAAAGCTTGACAAAGTATTAAACATTAAGCCATTATATATAATGGATTTCAAGGGGTTATAGCGCAGTTGGTAGCGCACCTCAATGGCATTGAGGGCAAAAACCCTAGAAAGCTTATTCTTACGTTAGTTTAATATAAGTTGTCTTAGTGCATTTGCATAAATTTGCATAAGACAATGCGAGAACTAAGGGTCAGAAAGAATGGTAATAGCTGTCTACTTAGATGGACTTACCAAGATGAAAGCTATTCACTAAGTTGGGGACGCTGGGATAACCTTGAAGAGAGGGCTAGAGTATCCTATTGCGCTAAATTAGTGTATCAAGACTGCCTAGTAGGTCAATTTGATCACACCCTCAATAAATACAATCTTTGGTTACAGGGTATAACCTATTCAGGGAATGGTAGCGGAGTTAAGCCTCCTGAGTCCAGGTTCCCTCCTCTAATTGAGATGTTGCAGCAGAGGATAGAGTATAGATATAACTCTGCTGATGTAGGTTTACTGGGGTCTTTGAAGGCATATAAAAAGCTTATTAAAACCTCAGCAGATGCTAAGGCATTCATGAAGTGGTTAACTGAAATTAGAAAGTTAGCTCCTAGTTCTAAAAAAAGGTATTTAGCTATTCTCCAAACATTACGAAGAGATTTATTTGGAGACATAAAAGTTAGGGCGGGTCAGAAACCTAAAGCTAAACCTTTTACAAAAGTAGAAGTTACACAAATATTAAATCATCTTAAAGAGGATAAGCATTACTCCCATTACCACGACTTTATCCTATTGTTATTCAATACTGGAACTAGAACTTCTGAGGCTATTGGGCTGCTCTGGAGAGATGTAGATTTAGTTAAAAGGGAACTGCATATCTATGAAACTTTAGGTCGCTACAAGGGTCAGACAAATGTACGAGAGAGACGAACTACTAAGAATACTAAATATAGGGTAGTTCCAGTAAATAATGCGGTTTACAAAATGCTAATTAGAAGACCTAAAGGTAAGGTTGAAGATTTGGTTTTTAATTCTCCAACAGGTTTATGCATAGATGACCATAATGTTTCTCAAAGGTGTTGGAAAATTACCCTCAAGACCTTAGGTATCCCGCATAGAAATCTATATCAAACTAGGCACACTTTTGCTTCCCATTGCATTGATAGTGGAATGACTATTCAGGAGACTGCTGCTATCACAGGGCATAACATTAAGGTGCTTTATGAGCATTATCTAGGCTCAGTTAAAAAACCTACGCTACCTGAACTTTAATAAAGAGGAATAATCAAATGCAAACTCCAATCTTTAAACTGATAGAAGAAGAGTTGATTTCCTGCAAAGAGAAGATAGACTCATTTATAAAGACTCTTCATGAGATAGATGTCCACTTTCCAGACAAACCTGAACTTGCATTACGGTTAGCTCAAGTAATAATAAAGGAAGAGGATTCACGTTATATTATTGAAAAATTAATTAAACTCCAGTGGAGGGTTAACGTGGGAAACTTTGAAGAGGATAAATGAGGCTAACTTAGAGAAATAATAACCGGATGAGTTAGCTAATCTTGTAGCTAACTCATCCGGTTATCTTGATATGAAGGGGCTAATGGCTAGTTAGCTACTCCTGTGCCACCTTTTCTATCAACTCATCAACCTTAAGCAATACCGGACTGTAATAGATATGCTGGTCAGGTAGAGATGCTTGAAGCATAAGATTATTAATTAATTGGCGCTGTATCTCTAATATTTCTTTGAGAATTTCCCTATCAGTCATAAGTACACGCCTGCTTAATCAAGTACCCGCCTACCCTAAATCATCAAGCTAACTAACGTATGTGACTTAAATCACTACGGCTAGCTAAATTAAAAAACACCCTGCACAGGATGCCTTATTGCGATCGCTCACCACTAAAGTAAACTGGTTCTGTCAACAGAGAAGTAGTTAACTCCATCTACAAAGCCCATGAAGGCATGGTAACTGTAAACATAGAGATTACATCGTTTAGGTAAACTTGACCCTGTAGAGAGGCACTGCGGGTAAGTTGGGGGTAGGTAGTATGGTTTAGCTTGTAGAAAGGATTGAGTGTAGATGATGGATATTTAGTTAGCTATAGTGGTGGCTGCTAGGATGCGATCGCTAACAGCTTCTCCTACCGCAGAATCAGTTTATCTACCTATATACTCCCATTAACCAAATCTCTATCTCTACACACCTCCACCATGTATTTAGATGCGGCGTTAAATAAAGGTCTTCTCATACTCAATTAACATATTAATTTTTTATACCCCCAGTTTACCAATCATATAGAGTAAATGGTAGACTGGATGTATATAATGTTTCTTTTAAACCTACATGAAAACACTAGTAGTCGCTTTGTTAACCTTGAGTTTGCTAAGTAATAGTACAGTTACCCAAGCCAAACCTAATACCTGTGCAAATATAAAAGAAGAGATTCCTTCTAAGAAAACTGTAGTTAGAAGTTTTCTTAAGTTTAATATTAGAATGAAACTACCTGTCAATACCCGCACTATGCCTTGGGAAAATGGGGGCATTCTAATTGTAGATAATGGTACTTATAAATATCTACAATGTGCAGAAGGTAATCCTCATGCTTTAGGTAAAGGTATCTTTGGGGTTTTAATTAGCAAAGGGACAAAAACCTATGATGTTAATAAAGAGATACCCAATAAACCTTTAAGGTATATTGTAGCCACAGAAGATTTACAAGAAATAGCTTTAAGGCTAGTGTTTTACAATAACACTGTGACAGACATAAAACAAATTGGGGAAGGAAGTTTTGGGAGAACTAAAGAAGAGGCAGTAGAAGAAGTCAAAGATTTATTAGAAATAGAAAAGACTGTAACTGCTATTTCACATAGCACTCCTTGATATTAGTATGATGAAATCTGGGGGTTTAGGAAAAAAGTTGTAAGACTTTTTGGTGGCTGTAATCTTTACTGGGTAAGGCTTGTAAGCTATCTACTATACTAATAATGCATGAATTTAGTTATAGTTAACTTATTACTCTTTACTAAACTAATCTAGGACATTAGATAACTTAGTGTTCTGTATTGCTGATTTGTAGCATTGATTGTCATTAGTTAGAATAGATAGCTGAATTTTAGGCTGAAAAGCTAACCCTAGTATAGTTATCTAAGTGCATTAAATGTATAGAATTTAACCTAGAAAAAAGTTGTAGTAAGTTGAAATGGCTGTAGACCTTGTTACCTATAGGTTGTAATCTAAGTATATATATTAATAATAATGCATGATAGATAGTTTGGTTAACTGATTACTCTATGCTTGCTTTAGTAGAGAATTGGAATACTCTTGTTTGTACTTTGCTATGTTGATTATCTTGTTTGGTTTACTTCTTACAGATAGCTGAATTTTAGGCTGAAAAGCTAACCCTCACTATAGCGGTTACTTATTGTAGTTGACCAATCTATTCCTCTATACCCAATTTTCCTTTAGCTAGGTGCAGTTTTAGGTTGCTTGGTGGAAAGTTAACTGAAGTGCTTTCTTGACTCTTGCTATTAAATGAAAAAAAGGGTAGCTGAATTAGCTACCCCTATAAGTTTTGTTAGATTTAGTTTTTAGTAAACTTCAAATTCTAGTAGAGAATCTGGAAACTCTAGAGCTAACCAGCTAGCCAATCTTTCTTTAATTTCCTCAACTTTAGAAGGTTCAACCTCTACACTCAAACCATCGTAAGAATAGGTGAGGATGTTTTCATCTATCTGTTCACCAATCATTCTCTGTATAATAAGTTGTTCAGCACCCTGAGCTAGGTGAGATAACAGCTTGGCCCCAATCTTTGAATTGTTAACTTTACCTTTCTTGACTTCACTTCTGTACTCACTGGTTTCCTTCTTGAGGTTAAACCTTAAATCCAAGGCATTTGTATGAATAACCTTCTCAATTTCACCAGCTTCAATCTTGTCAATGGTGTAGTTAGCTAACCATTCATCTCTAAGCTCTACAAGGGGCTTTAGAATACCTTCAAAGCAACTATTAACCATTTCCTTGGTTACAGTGAATCTATAACCTAGTTTCTTTTCAGCTTTCTGAGTGGCTAGAAAAGGAAGCTCACTTATTTTGGCTCCAAAACAGAAACCATAAATGACTACTTTCTTAACTTCTTTAGGTAAGGTAGTAGGCCCTATATGCTTCCAAATACTATCAGTCTTAATAATACTTAGAATCTGTTCCTTAGTTTCTGAGGCTTGCAAGATATCACAAAGAATAATTAACTGAGCACACTTTAAGTCCATTTCCATAACCTTGTTGGCTTTGTTGGTTGGCTTAACATAGTGCTTTCTAATTTTACTTGTTAGAGCCATAGGCCCACCTGATGTATGTAGTCTTCCAGGCTCTTGAATGTAGAATTTACCATGATACTGAGGTTCATTAGTTTCCTGGATATCATCTAGAGCGCTTCCTAAAGCCTCCTCTTGGTCTGTACTTAAATCAAGACTTCTATTAAATTTTCTACCTTCTCTTGACCTAAATAACTTCAAGTCAAATACAAATTTAGAATCCCTTAACTTCTCCCAAGCTTTTTTAGTTACTTCAGGAAGTTGATTAGACCTTAAACATCTACCACCCCAAGCAGCAGGCTTTAACCCAACATTAAGGTCAGGTTTAGCAAATGCTAACTCATCATCTTCCCCATTTATCAACTTAGTCAATTCTTCTTTAATTTCCTCCATTAGTTCCTCTCCAAGCATAAACCTGCGACAATAACCTTCTCCATGCCCTGTAACACTAATAAAATCAAATAAAGGGTCTATAGTTTCTTTTGTAACAGTTGCCATATATTTTTTAAATTTAAGTTTAGTCTTATAATCTTCTACTGAGAAGGGAGTCATTAGGGCAAACAAGTACTCAACTGGTATTTGTAAATAATCATTAGGCTCATTATCTTGTGCTTTCTGGTTTCTAACTCTTAACAAGGAGTATACATAGGCTACTTGCTGGTTAGTAGGAGCTTTACCTATTAACTTTTCTAAAGCTTTAGCTACCAATCTACCCTTCATCTTTTGGGTAATCTTAAGCTGGTACTTATCAATCTTTTTAATAAAATCTTCCATATTCAGTTTTTTATTTAGTTTTAGTGAGAAAAGGAGCAGGTAAATTCTGGAGAGATGAAGCATCATAATTACTTCTCTCCCTTTGGTCTTAGGCTACCAAAGCTGCTGTATTTGTAGTAGGACTATCAGAAGGAATAGTATAGCCAGCTTTCTTTAGGTGCTTCATGATAAAGCTATAACCCTTAAAGGTGCAAACACAGACTGAGTAGTTTCTATTTCTTTTAAAGTCATACTTTTGTACAGTTCTTAAGTAACCGTCATTTACCAAAGTAGACTTAGGAATATTGCAACCTTGATTATCATAGAAAACAAAACCTTTATCCCTAAGAAATTTAAATAAGTTGTTAGGCCCCATACCAGGGATAGCTAAATTCTTAGCCACAGCAGCAATACTCATTGTCCCATCAGTATCACAAAGTCTAGTCCAACTTTCAGCTTTAGGTCTAAGTTGAGCAGCCTCCAATGCTAACTGCTGCTTCTCTTCCTCAACCGCTACTAATGCTTTCAATGCAGTTAAGTAATCAGTAGGTAATTGAGGTTGGGCAGCCTTTTCTCTAGCCCCCTTAAATGCTTTAACTAAATTAATCTTTGCTTGTCTAGCTTCAGGAGTATTCTTAACAAAGGTTAGAAGTAAATAACACTGGTCTTCATTTAGGTAATAGAATTCAGCATACCCAAGAGTTCCAACTACCCCTGCGTTTGAAACGGAAAGGTTACCAAAGCCTTCAAAGTCAGCTTGATAAGTTTTGATTAGCTCTTTTAGATTCTTATGTTGGATACCCAACTCAGTCGCCACCAATCTTGAATCTACTACTAAGGAGCTATCAATGGTTTGAATATTTAAGTTAGTCATATAATTGTAAGAAGTATTATTTTAAAATTTATTTGAGTAATTTATTTAGCCAGCCCTTTTATAAGAGCTGGTTTTATTTATAGGATTAAGTTAAAGAAGAAGAGAAAGGGTGACTCTCATACTCAGCTAAATAAAGCTGAACTGCCTTTCTGATAATGTCACTTTTGTCAAGTCCTTCAAACTCAGCTACTTTTTCAAGCTTGGAATTGTGACCTGCAAATAATCTGATTGAAGTAATTTTATCTAGTTTCATAAGTTTTAATCTCTGTGTTCGCTTATACATCTATTATATTCTGTTCCATAACTAATGGCCATAGCTAAAGTTGTATTAATTGAGCAGTATAAATAATTTAGTTAACTGAAATTGAGCCGCCACTATTAATCTAGTAAAGAGAAGAAGACATAACATTCAATCCCTTTCTCTAAAACTATAAGAAGGAATAGACAGAAGACTTTAAAACTTGGTAACCTGTAATTCTTGATTAACTAACCATTGGACAACTCATTAGTTGTATTACCTGTGCTAACTTCAACTCTGAAGCGTTCAATATTAGTAAACTCTAGTAGATTGGTCTGAACTTACAATAGTCAGCACTAGAGTCAGCTAATAGTTAAGTCAGCTTAGAAATAGCCAGCTAATTCAGTCAGCTAATGATTCAGTAGGGTTAGAAAGTTGTAGCATTTGCAGTATAGTATCAGCGCAGTTAGATGCCATCTACTATGAAAATGACCCAGACTTCTTAATTAATATTCCTCTAAATGAAATACCACAACTACTACAAAAAGTTTAAATATGGATGAGCAAACACAAGAATTGGATTTAGGTTTAGAAACCTCCATTACCCCTCCCACTCCTGAGATTGATTATGAGGCTGCCTTAGCTCAAACTAAACCTGACTTTCAAAGAATGGTTAAACTTCTAGGGATAAAACCAACAGGTTCTTCTCAGGAAGAAGTAGTTGCAGATTTGTTAGCTAAACAGCAAGCTTTGGAAGCAGAATTAAGAGAAAATTTAGTTCCTAAAATACAGACTGCTTTACAGGCTGTTTTAGCAAAAAGCCCCAATACTAATGGTAACTCTGTGGTTACAAAACCTGGAGTATCTGTTAACAAGACTTCTACTGAAGAAGATCGCAAAGTGAAAGCTTGGCGTGGTTATTAAATAAACACAAGTAAATATAAATTACTAACAATTAAAATTATGCAAAACGTAGCTTACAACACAGTCCTTTATAGATTTATTAACTCATCTCATTTGGATGGTTCTATTGTTAACTTAGTGTGTGCAGTAGACATTCCTGAAGGTGCAGTAGTAGCTGTTAATAGTTCAGGTCAAGCAATCCTATGTACTGCTTCTCTTGAGCCTATAGGAGTGGCTAGATACTCTCGCAAGGCAGGTACAACTTTAGCAGTAGATAATGACTGCATTATTGAGAACAAAGGCACTTCATTAGCTCTTACACCTGGCGCTGCTGTATTCGCTGGTGCTGCTGGGATTGTTGCAGGTACAGGAACTAAGAAAGTTGGGATTGCTCTAACTGCTAATAAATTTAAAGTTTCTGTTTAATTCAAATAATTAATTATTTAAAAATATATGACTTACAACACTACTTTTTTTGGTGAACTTAGCTCTAATGATGCTGAGTTAGTAACAGTTGATAATCAATCTGTTGTATCTATCTTGAGAGAATTAGACCAGGATATGTTGTTCTATGGTGACATGAACTCTAGGTTCTTTGACCCACTAGTAGAAGCAATTAATACCCCTCAGAAAGTTGTCAAATATTATGATGGGGAAACTCTTGAAAGTTTAACTGAGTCAGCTAGACCTAGCTCTCGCTCTACTGTTTGGGATTACACCCAAGAAATTCCTTATGAAGAGTTTATGACTGCATTAACTCTTTCTTCTAGAGCAGTAAAACTGATGACTGGAGATGAGTTAGCTGGTTATGTACAAGCTAAATTAACCTCTTTTCAAAAAGCTAGGTTTAGTGCATTACGTCAAACCATTTTCACTAATACTAACAGAGTAATAATTGACTCTATTAACAAATATCAAACTACCAGTATTCCTTTCTACAACAGTGATAGTTCTGTTGCTGCACCTTCAGTTAATGGATATACTTTCCAAGCTGGAGATTTACAACACTATACTGCTGTTGCTAGTGCAGGTTCTCCCACTGTAGCTGAAATACGCACAAAGCTAATTGATAAAGTCAGACATCATGGTTACAAGCAATTAGAAATCTGGATTTCTGATTATGAATATTCTCTGGAAGCTTTGAGTGGGTTTGTACCAGCAGAAAACCAAATTGGACGCAACCTTGAAATTGCTACTGGTGGTGCTTCTAATGACAGAATGAGACAGCTATCACCTTGGGAAGGTTTGGTGGGTTTCATTAGCAATACTCCTATTATCAAAACACCTATAGTTCCTGTAGGTTATGCAATCTGTGTGGGTGTTGATGGTGGGGCTAACAAAACACCTTTCCTCAGCAGAATTCCTACTGTTGCTAGTTTAGCTGGATTACAAACTGATATTAAATCTAGCTTTGCTTTAGAGAACACGATCATGACTGATGGTTGGGGTTATGCACCTAACCATAGAGGTGCTGTAGCAGTTCTACAATTAAGTGCTACTAGTTACTCTATTCCCAGTAACCTTTAATTAAATTGGGGGGGTTAATCCCCTCCTATAAAACATTATGTTTGCAGATTTAGAAAGGTACAAAGCTTTAGAAAGAGATATAGTAAGAAGTTCAATAATAAATCAGTTTTCTGGTTTAGTATATGTCCCTGCATTAACCACATCATTTAGCTCTGCTTTACAAACCGCAGGTACTGTAACCATAAATGTTGATAACGCAAGCTGTACCTTGGGTGCAACTGATTACCCAGCATATTTTATACCAGGGTATATAGCTGAAGTAGCGTCATTAAGTAACGCTACAGTTGATTTAGGTAGTTTTAATTATGTAGACTTTCTTGATGATGAATATTTGGTAACCCATATAGAAACTAATCTATGGTATCCAAATAACTTTCCAGACAATATATGGGGTAGGTTAAGACAAAGCCCTTTTGGTGTTAGTTATTTCTTTCACATAGGTACATCTAAAGTATATAGCGGTACACTTTTATATCATTTAAGGAATGAGTCAGGTTTAATTACTGTAAGCATAGAGCAACGCTTTAAAAACAATCCAAGCTTTAATAACAATACAGATGTAGTAGTGCTTTCTTCAAGTCTTACTTATAGTAACTACACTCCTACCATTTTTTTAAATGGGTTAGATAAAAACACTATTATTAATTATGTTAAAAGATTCCCTAATAGATTAATTTAATAAAAATATGCCAGTATCAATTACTTGGAATGATTTTTTTAATAACTATATAAGAACCTCTCTTAATGATACAAGCACTAGTATTGTCGATATTAATAGAGCAAACTTATTAACCTTATTTGTTATATCTGACCTTCAAGCAAAAGGATTAGAAGATATACAAACCACCATATCTAGTAATGTGATTACTTCTATAGAAGCTAGCGTTATTGATGCTTGGAATCTAATAGGCTTTGGAGTCAAATATTATTATGTAAATGACCCAGTAGTTAAGTTTGATTCTAGTTCTGGTACATCTATTACTAGAGATAGAGAGTTAATTGAAAAAGCTCAAACAGATTACTTTTTACACTTAAGAGCCTATATTACAATTCATAAGTTAGCTACATTAACTGCTGCTCAATTCTGGACTCAACGTGATGTAATACAAGCTATAAGTAATGGTGCTTCTACTACTTGTTGTAAAGATACTTTAGAAGAAAAATTAGCAATTATTGAAGCTGAAAAGAATGCTAAGTTAGCTGAGATCGCCAGAGAAGAAGATAAAGAAATCACTCTACAAGATCAGAAAAGACTTACAGCTATTGAGTTAAAAGAAATTGATAGAAAGTACAAGTTAGAAGATAAAGAAGCCTTAAGGGAAAAGCCAGCTACCAATGGTATATGGACATCAGCAGGTCAATTTACCTACAGCTACTTAGTTGACTATGGGGTAGAGATGGAAGACACTGTGCCTATGTTCTCTGAAAAATTAGACAACACAGACTTTGGTATTCCAACGCTTATCCAAGCTCAGACTTACATTGGTCAGACTATTGATAATTCTAATTATAAAGAGATAAACATAGAAATAACTGCATCTGCAAATATTACCTACACTTTCAAAGCTTTAGTAGGTTTATCTTATGAAACAATAGGCGACCCAGTTACAGATAACAATCTTATTAAGAGATATTCATTAACCAATACCACAGCTTACAGAATTGAAATAACTGGTATGGAGCCTAACACTGAAATCTACATTGATGCGGAGGCTTTAAGCTAATGTCTTGTACAGGAATCTCAGTTCTATGGGCTGGGAATTGGACTAATAGTAAAGTATATAGAAAGAATCAAGGAGTTTTCTATAATGGTTCTAGCTATAGAGCCAATAAGACTACTACTGAAACACCATCAATTGAAGCTATAGATTGGGAGTTAATAGCCCAGTCAGCTAGCTCAGAAGCTAATTCTATTGGCTTAATTGATTTGACTGATGTAGAGCTTTCTAGCCCCAATGCAGGTGACATATTAATCTATGATTCAATCACTTCTACATGGGATAATCAACCTACTTCTAGTCTTGGTTTAGCTACTTCAACTGACTTAACTAATCACACTACTAATACCTCTAATCCACACTCTGTAACAGCTACTCAAGTGGGTAAAGATACTGCACAATGGAATGCTAATAAGATTAAAGGTGTTGAAATAGATGATACTAACAAAGCTAATGGTAAAATCCTTAAGTTTAATAGTACTTCTAACACTTTAGAATATGTAGATGACATAGCAGGAGGAGGTGGTGGAGGTGGAGAAGGTGAAGCTAATACTGCTTCTAATGTTGGTACTGATGGAGTTGGAATATTTAAACAAAAGAGTGGAGTTAACTTAGAATTTAAAAAGATTAATAGTGGCTCAAATAAAGTAACTATTACTAACGATACTAGTAACTCTGAAATAGATATTGATATTAATGAAACTAATTTAGCTGTAACAACTAACTTATCTAATCACGTTAGCAATACATCTAACCCTCACTCTGTTACTCCGTCTCAAGTTGGGAACTCTACTGCACAGTGGAATGCTAATAAATTACAAGGTGTAGATGTTCACACTACTACGCCTACTGATGGTCAAGTATTAGTCTATAGTTCTGCTAATAGTAGATATGAACCTGCTACCCCTTCTGGAGGGGGGTCTAGTATAGTTTTACAGACTAAACACATTCAAACTGTTGCTTTTAATAGTAATTTAGGAGTAGGAGGTAGCCCTAGTAATACTTGGTTTAGTACTAACTTAACCTTA